>CALGGV010000097.1 GCA_937915725.1 uncultured Selenomonadales bacterium | reverse complement strand
TGCAAAGTTCAGAAATTTTTCCGCCGTAATTTATAACAAGTTTATCGCCGTCAAGGTACGCGCCCTTGTCAAGAATTTTTTTGCGGCTGAAGTAGACAACTTTGCATTTGGCGCGGTTTTTAATTTCACGAACAATTTCATCATCGTAATTTAAAATTAAAAAATCGTCCGCCGTTTCTTGGGTGAAAATTTTTTCTTTCATTTCTTGATAAACTTGCATATTGCCGTGTCGTTTCAAGTGGTCGGGCGTAATGTTTAAAATAGCCGAAACGTGCGGTTTAAAATTATTTGTAGCCTCCATTTGATAACTTGAAATTTCAGCTGCAATGCAACCGCCCGCGCCTGTTTCAAGTGCAACTTCAGAAAGTGCAACGCCGATATTTCCGCCGACGCCAACTTTTTTGTAAGCAGTTTCAAGCAACAAGCCCAGCAAAGTTGTAGTTGTAGTTTTGCCGTTTGTGCCGGTAATTGCGCAAATTGGAGACTGCGCCAAATTGTATGCAAGTTCAACTTCACTGATAACGGGAATATTTTTTTGCAGTGCAGATTGTAAAATTGGAATACGCAACGGAACAGCCGGCGAAACAATAATTAAATCGACGCCGTTTAAAAGTTCTTCAGTTTGTGCGCCGAATTTTAAATTTATTCCCAAATTGCGCATTTCTTCAAAATTATATTTTAAATCAGATTCATTTTTGGCATCGCTAAGCGTAACATTTGCACCAAATTTTTTTGCAATTTTCGCCGCTGCAAAGCCGCTGATACCCGCGCCAATTACGAGGATATTTTTATTTTGCAATTCCATAAAATTGGAAAAACTCCTTTATAAAATTAAAAATTAAACATAAAGATTAAAAAGCCGCGCACCGCACTCCGTTTTTACCGGCAACGTTAAAATTTCTGAAACGCATGCAAACGCGGCGCAAACTTTAAATTACTGTAACCTTAAACGTGAAAAACACAGGTGCGCGGCGATTCTGCAAATGCGATGAGTAAGAGTATTTGCTCCTTTTAGGCGGCTTGCAATGCGATGAGTAAGAGCATTGCTCATTTCTTTTAAAGAAAGAAAAACCGTATTAATTAAAAAAATTTTAAATTTCCTTAAGAAAAGCAACATAACCTTTTTTCGTTTCGTAGACGTCAATTTTGGAAACAGCCTCCCACGGCGCATGCATTGAAAGTACAGCAACGCCGCTATCGATAACTTCCATACCGTAAACCGCCATAATATGAGCAATAGTACCGCCGCCGCCCAAATCGACTTTGCCGAGTTCAGAAAATTGGTAGCCTACGTTATTTTTGTCGAGAATAGCGCGCAATTTACCGACAAATTCAGCATTAGCCTCACTTGCGCCGGATTTTCCGCGACTGCCGGTAAATTTATTGAAAACCATACCCTTGCCCAAATATGCAACATTTTTCTTATCGTAAGCGGTGGCGTAAAGTGCATCATACGCGCTTGAAACGTCCGAACTTAACATAAACGAATTTTGCAGTGCGCGGCGCAATCCCAATTCTGTATATTGCCCGCAAGCGTTCATTAACTCGGCAAGTGCATTTTCAAAAAATTTGGACTGCATACCGGTTGCGCCGTAACTTCCAATTTCTTCCTTGTCAACCAAAAGACAGCAAGCAGTTTTGTCAAGATTTTCATTCGCAATTTCCAACATTGCAACAAGCGAAGTATAAGAGCAAACTCTGTCATCATGCCCGTAAGCCAAAACCATACTTTTATCAATACCGAGTTCACGCGCCTTGCCCGCCGGTACAAGTTGCAATTCGGCTGACATAAAATCTTCAGGCTCAATATTGTAATTATCTTTGAGAATTTTTAAAACGCCGTCTTTGACTGATTCTTTTTCTTTTTCGTCTTTAAGCGGGTAATTTCCAACAAGAATATCTAAATTTTCGCCCTCAACAACTTTTGTGGCATCTTTCTTCATTTGTTCCTGCGCGAGGTGTATAAGTAAATCTGTTACGCAGAAAACGGGGTCTTCGGGATTTTCGCCAATATTAATTTTTATGGTAGTGCCGTCTTTTTTAATAACGACGCCGTGCATTGCAAGCGGCAAAGTTACCCATTGATATTTTTTAATTCCGCCGTAATAGTGCGTGTCAAGGTAAGCAAGCCCGCCGTCTTCGTAAAGCGGATTTTGTTTCAAGTCAAGGTGGCAAGTGTCAATGTGCGCCCCCAAAATTTTCAAGCCGTTCTGAATAGGTTCACTGCCAATTTGAAAAAGTACCAGCGATTTATTCATAAAAGCATAATAAACTTTATCGCCCGCGTTCAAACGTTGACGATTTGCAATAACGTCGCGCAGATTTTTATAACCGAATTTTTCAGCTTGTTCAATCGCAAATTCGACGCTTTCACGTTCAGTTTTGCAACGGCTTAAAAAATCAATGTAATTTTTGTTGAGTTCATCAAGATTTTTTTTATCTTGATCAGTGTACTTGCTCCAAATTGAAGGCTTTTTGTCTTTATCAGCCATTTTTAAACTTCCTTTCAAAAAAATTCGTTTGTATGATAGTTAAAATAGTTTGAAGTGTCAAATATTGCCGGTTTCAGCCTTAGCCGCCGCCTGCAACTTGTACAGCATATTCAACGCCTCAATCGGTGTTAAAGTTGTTACGTCAAGTTTCAAAAGTTCCTGCAAGCCTTGCGATACAAATAAACTTTGAGAAGGCGCGGGCTTTTTTTGAGAGAGCGAAGATTTTACCGGCTCGGAATTTTCAAGCGAAGTTAAAATTTCTCCGGCGCGTTTCATAACTGCATTTGGCAAGCCTGCTAATTTTGCAACTTGAATACCGTACGATTTATCCGCGCCGCCCGGCGTAATTCTGCGCAAAAAAATAATTT
>CALGGV010000096.1 GCA_937915725.1 uncultured Selenomonadales bacterium | reverse complement strand
TTTCAACGGTTGCAGGAAGTTTTTCAGTTTCAACGGTTGCAGGAATATCTTCAGTTTTAATTGTAACAACCGGCGTATCAAAAATATCACTAAGGATTGAAGGAAGTACAAAATCGACAGCCGAAATTTTCAGCAAAGTTAAGAATTTAACCGGATCGTTACTACCAAAAAGTGAAGTTTGATTAGGGGAGCCCTGCGCGTAAATGTTTTTGATAACCGCGTTAATAAAATCAGTAATTTTGAGTACACTATTTTTATTAGCGTCAAAAACAGCCAAAATAACTTTTGACTCGGGGGCCATTTCGTCAACGGCAAATATTGTTTTTGTACTTAAAAAACTAGCAACGGAGGTATGCTCATCGCGAAGTGCCGAAATTTTATTAGCGGCAGTAATGATCGCTTGCGAAAGGTTGTATTGAAACAATTCGCCGCTGTTCATACGTTTTACGAGCTTTGCTACGTTTGGTGCCACGTTTAAAAGTGCACTGCTAATATTTTTAATGTTGTTATCTGTAGATTCAGTCATAAGCGAAATTTGGCTGTCGTCATTATAGGCGGCGGCAAAAAGCGTATTTTTGACACGAATTACGCCGGTTGAATTTATTCTGCCGTCGTTGCAAAGATAAGCGTTTAAATCTGCGCGAGTGCACACAGCATTTAACACGGCGGCAAGAAAAGTTTGATTATCTGCAGTTGTTAAATCGCCCTTGTCATTAGGTACGTAATAGCCGAAAATTTCGTCACTGATTTTTTCGGCGTCAATTTTTGCCTGTTCAGTTGGGCTAAATTTGGAGCCGCCGGCATTTGACGAAATGACAGATTGAAGATCAGCCGCGCTTAAGTCATTCAGAAAAACCCTAACTAAGACAGGATTTTCAATTTCCATAACGTCATTAACGGAAAATCCTAATTGCGGGGCTTGAGAAATTAATTCTTGTTTGTAGTTGTCAGCAAGCCCGTTGTTGTAAGCATAAAGTAAAGCCATAACGCGCCCGTTTCCATTTAAAACAACATTATCCTTGCGAACGGCAGGCGCGCCTTGATTTAAATTGCGGCTTGAAAGTAAATCAGCTGGGCGAATGTTTTTAGCCATTTTGAGTGCACTTTCACGCATTGCAAGGCGATTAGCGCGGTCGCGGGGTTGCAATTCGGCAGGGTATGCAGAATTAGTCACAACTTCCAAATTGTCGATAAAATGACTCGGGATCAGCTGTGAAACGTCAAGAATTTTAGAATTAACCATAAATTCTTTTTCGTCGTCAGTAATGACAAAAGAAATTGCATTGCCGGTTAATTCCTTCAAAGCACTTTGGTACATGGTAAACCTTCCTTTCAAAAAAATTAGTTAATACGAATAGGGATTCCACACCTTGTTTTTTACAAGGATTAAGCCCAAAAAATAAAGGCTTTATACTGCGCGCCGCGTCAGGGTGTACACAGTGCGCAGGTTAAAACCTTTACAAGATTAAATTTTATTCGGCTTGCTTTTTGGCGTTGAATTCGTCAAGATTTTGCTGTGCTATTACAACTTCTTTTTCTGCGTTTGCAATGTTATTTTCGTCCTTAGGAATTAATCCTTTTAAATCTTCGATAGTCTTTTGAAAATGGGGAATATCTGCAACTGATTTTTGGAACTTGTCAAGCTGCACTTGCTTTTTGTCTTTTTCTTTTGTCAACTTGTTAATGACTTTGGAAATTTTGGCTAATTCTTCGTTATCATGCGCGTCAATAGCTTTTTTAGCATTTTGTCCTTCAACGTCAATTTGAGTTTGAAGGTTTTTAATTTCAGTTTCAAGCACGGGAATAACTTTTTGATTTTCGAGGGCCTGCCGTAAATCTTTTTCTGCGTTTGCAAGCGCGTTTTTGTGTGAATTTAACAAGGATTTAGCAGTAATTAAATTATCCTGTGCTTTTTGCAAGAAATAAGGCAACCCAATTTCAGGATAGTGAGAGTAGGTAAATTCAGTTTTTACGGGGCAAATAAAGTAAACTAAATTGCTAATATCAGTTTTAATTAAGCAATAATCAAGAGGCTTTGAAAAATAAAATTTTAAACATTTGGCATCCGGATTGTTCATGCAAAAGTCAATTAAGAAATTGATATTAAGTGAAAGATAACAACTATCTTTAATTTCTTCCGAATTTTCTACATTCATATAAATAGTTGCGTTGGTTGTGTTAAATCTATCTGCAGTTGTCAATTCCACGCCCTCATCAGTAATTGCAAAATTTACAGGGGAGCCGTTGTCAACATTATCAGTGGTTATAAATTGCATTTGAAATAATTTTGACAAAAGATCTTCCCTTTTAAGGGTAAATTGTACGGTTGTTTTAAAATCGTCAAGGAGTGCAGGTACACCGTCTTTAAAGGATCCTTCAATTAAATTGGAATAAATTTTAGTGTTATTGTCTAAAGTGAAAAGGATATAATTAAAATTTTCAGCAATTTGCAGTGAAATTGATTTTTTGCCGGGTAAAACTTTAGCCAAATTAAGGAGTGTATCACGTGGAATGACACAAGATACGGCGGTTTTTTGGTTAATTCTGCAAGAAACTGAAAAATCTACGAGGCGGGAGCGATCATTGGAATAAGCCGAAATTTTATTTTTTTCAAAAACAAATTCCACGCCTTGATATACGGGCTTAATATCTTGCTTTGCAGTTGCAAATAAAGTTTTTTGAATAAGGGATTCAAATTGCTTAGCTGGAATAGTGATTTTGTGAATATTGTCTGCAACGCGCGGTTCGTCAAAATCTTTTGTATCGCTAGCATAAAGGGTAAAGACAGTCCACTTTAAATCTTCCTTTTGCGCGGCGATCTTTAACTCAAAAGTTTCGTCATTAGTCGACAAAACAACGTTTTGACGATCATGCAACGCGCCTGCAATTTCTGTAAAAATTTTGGCACCAATGCAAATTTCGCCTTCTTCTTCAATTTGGGCAGGAACTGCAACGGCTTTAATACCATGTACCATGATATAGAATTTGCCCTTGCTAGCCTTGAGTTTGAAGGAATTAGCGATAGGTACAATCGCCTTTTTCGGTACAAAGGCAAAACAATCTTTCGCCGCGGAGGCTAAAACCTTTTGATTTACTGTAACTTTCATTGGAAATACTTCCTTCCTTTTTTTTATTAGCAATAGCTTATAAAAACCCCTAAAGGTTTTATACTGCGCGCCGCGTCAGGGTGTACACAGTGCGCAGGTTAAAACCTTCAATCATTAATGTTTAGTTTGCTAAGATAATTTCTTTCAAAACTTTTGTGCTACAATAAGTAGTATTACCAATTTTTTTTTCGGTAATTTGTTTAATGGAGCCGGTTATTTCCATGGGACCAAACGGATTTTCGCTTGAAAAATTCTGTTTCAATGACTCCTTAATTTTGAGAGTAGCTTTTTTTGCAGTTGTAACAAAATCATAATCACAATCTTCATTGTCATAACGAAAAACACGCGTATTATCAAGCAATTCCAAATTAATAAATTTTTCGGCTCTATCAATTTGCGCCATGTCGAATTTACAATAATAGGAAAAACCATTTTCAAATTCGATAGTTGCTTCAATAAAATTTTTTGTCATAAAAAATCATTCCTTTCTTTAGCTTTTAAAAAGCTTATTGCTAGACTTCCTACATTCGGCGAAAGTCTAGAATATAAGCTTTTATCTGCTAATATTGCTGATCACGTGCTAAAGATATTACAAGTTGCATTAAGTGTTGTAATTCACTTTGTCAAAATCCCTTGACAATGGGGGTCTACGAGTCTGCTACAATTTCCGGTAACACAATTCATACCGCTATAACTATTACTGCGATAAAAAACGCCACTTGACGCCTTTTTTAACTGCGATGCTCGCCTTTGAAAAAATCAAACATTTTTATTTTTTTGCCGCTTGCCACTAATAGGATACGAGGTTAAATTGGGGCGGTTGCAAAATTTCAAAAACTTGTAATTGCGAACTCCTAAAAATTATAATCAGGTAGGATTTTTCGGCTTGTTAGATCGGAGCCGCAATTCAAATTTTCTTGCATTCTGTCACAATACAAGCATTTGACTTTTTTTTAGACGCTTTATTAAATTATCAAAGAGCACCGAGGTTGCAAGCCTCGCGGTCGGAGCCGCCGCCTTTACAGGCGATTTTGCGATAATCCCTTTCCTTTCGATACTGAAGTTATTCGGCAGGATTTTTTGAAAATTTCCATAAAGTCTAGAATTCTTTTTGACGTTGATCCGCCCTGTTATCTACAAGGGTTGTAGCCAGCCGGCGCGCGTTGCATTTGCAAAATCTGTCGACTTTTTGAAAGTCTAGCCGCCTTTGATTTTTTCTAAACTTTATTTGATTTTCAAAGATCCTTTTTGTTTTAGGGAATTTTCTTTTTGGCTTTTGCCCTTTCGGCTTGCCTTCCCTTTCCTTAGGTTGATTGAAGTATACCATAGGTTTTTTGAATTGTCAATAGGTTTTTTGAAAAATTTTAGGATTTTTGATTTTTTTTTTAGGAATATTGACAGAATAACGAAAAAGCTATAAAATCACTTCAAAGGAGTGATAAAAATGACAATCGCAGAATCATTAAACAGATTTAGGAGCGCGTATAATTTGAGTCAAGCAAAGGCAGCAAGCGCGGCGAAAATTGCGCAGTCTAGCTATAGCTATTATGAGCGTACCGAAAATAATTCAATTCCACTTGCAACGGTAATTCTTAACCTTGCGAATGCTTATCAAGTATCAACTGATTATTTGTTAGGATTGACAGATGATCCACGCCCTGTAAATCAGATATTGGCAGAATCAGTAAAAACTCAACAAGCAAGCACGCCGGAAATAACTCTTGAAAGTTTGCAAGCGCAGATTGATGCCTTAAAAGCCGCGTTGCAAGCGCAGGGCTTGAAAATCTAGTTGTCAGCAATTCCACAAAAAAAACCCTTCCAAAAAGGAAGGGCTTTTTTATTGCCTTAAAATAGCCCTTAAAATCGAAGGGAAGGCAGGGATAAGGCGTCATTATGAATGAAGTATCACTAAAAAAAATAGCGTCAAAAAAGCCCAAAATTTTAAAATTGTAGGGTAGTTTTTAATTTTAACAAGTCGGCTTTTCTTTTTGGCGCAAAAAGAAACGCCTGGCAAAGAAAAACATTCGCCCGCCTGCGTTTTTCGCGTTTAACATTTCAAAAATTAAAGTCTACCTCCGCGTTTCCTCACGTTACCTAATTTTAAAGTCACAAGCAAAAACGGAGTGCGGCGGGCTTTTTTAATTTTTTTTTAGTTCTTTTTATTGTGATAAATTTTCACGAAAAATTCATTGAAACTACTGAAGGAAATTTTTTACACGCGGCGAAAATGAAATTGAAAAACTTTGAAAGGCGGCACGTTATGAGCATTTCAGTTAATATTTACTACAGCGGCGAAAACGGCAACGCCCGCAAATTCGCTGAAGAAATGGAAAGTAGCGGCACGGCGGCGGCAATTCGCAACGAGGCAGGAAATTTGCGCTACGAATATTTTTTCCCCGCAAATGACGCCGAAACAGTTTTGTTGATTGATATTTGGAAAGACCAAAATGCTATTGACGTTCACCACGCCTCTCCGATGATGGCTAAAATTTCTGCACTGCGCGAAAAATATAATCTTCATATGAAAGTTGAACGCTACATTTCAGACAGCGCGGGTATTCCCGATTTTGATTCAAAATTTATCAGACAATGAAAATTTTTAAAATCTTTTTATTGGCGGTAATGTGTCTAAGTTGCGCGGGCTGTTTTCAAGTTGAATCCAATTTAAAAATCAATGACAGCGGCGCGGTTACAATGCGCAATAAATTTATTGGTGCGCCGTTAATCGCCGGAATTATCGAAGAAACTAAAAATAATGTACTCAAAAATAACCCCGACGCAAAAATTAAATCTGTAACAGAGGGCGGCTTTTCCGGCTATGAATTTGAAATTTTTTATCCGAATATGGAAAGTTTCGCCGCCAATAATTTTGAAATGTATCAAGCTCGCCCCGGCAAATGTACCGGCGTTCAAATTTCTAACGGCTGGTTTTCCAATTCGTATTCTTTCGATTTTCTGGTTGACGGACGAAAACTTGACGATTCAGAATTTGGCGAAACAATGGCGCAAACTTTCCTCGCGCAGGTTAAATTTGATTTTATGGTGGAAATACCCTACGCCGCCGAAAGTTCCAATGCAGATTTTATGAGCAACGACGGCAAAATTTTAAAGTGGAATATCGCTCCGGCTTTAATTGGCGGGCAGGATAAATCTGTAAAGCTGAATTTTAAAATTTACAACACAACAAGAATTGTGGCAACTTTTTTCCTTGCACTGATAATTATTGCGGGCGTCATTTACAATTTAAGTCAAGCAAAAATTAGGGAAAAGGCAGAAGGCAAAAGGCAAGAGGGCGATAATCCTTAACCCTTAATCCCTAGCCCTTAACCCTTAAAACCGAAGGGAGTTTTTATTAATGGTTGGAGTAAGAAATGTTGTAGCGATAGTTTGCGGCGGCGGACCTGCGCCCGGTATCAACGCGGTTATCAGCGCAGTTACTAACACTGCAAATCGTCACGGCTGGGACGTTTTGGGAATGTACGACGGCTTTTCACATTTGGGGCGCGGCGAAAAAAATTATATCCGCCTCGATTCTGCCAATGTCAACCGTATTCATTTAACCGGCGGCTGTATCTTAAGAATGTCCCGTTTCAATCCTACTAAAAAAGAATCTGATTTACATACTGTTGTTGAAACTTTGACTGAACTCGGCGTAAATTATTTGGTAACAATCGGCGGCGATGATACGGCGTTCAGCTCTTCTGCAGTTTCAGAATACGCCCGCAAACTCGGACGCACAATCAATGTTGTTCACGTTCCAAAAACGATTGATAACGATTTACCTTTGCCTGAAGGTATTCCTACATTCGGCTTTGAAACTGCGCGTGCATTCGGTACAACCGAAATTCAAAACTTGATGGAAGACGCCCGCACTTCAAACAATCGCTGGTATTTTACAATCGCAATGGGCAGGACTGCAGGGCATTTGGCACTTGGAATGGGACGCAGTGCAGGCGCGGCTGTTACGATTATTCCTGAAGAATTTCCGCAACCCAAAATTCGCCTCCAACAAATTGTTGATATTATCGTAGGTTCAATCGTCAAACGCTACGTCATCGGCAAAAATTACGGCGTGGCAGTTATCGCTGAAGGCGTCATTGAAAAAATTGCTGAAGAAGATTTTGCTGAACTCGGAAACGTCGTACTTGACGAACACGGACACATTCGCTACGCTGAATTGGACTTTGGCGAAATTTTGAAACAAAAAGTTTTGGGCGAATTGCAACGCCTCAATATTAAAATGTCAATCGTCGATAAAGAAATTGGCTATGAATTCCGTTGCGCGGCTCCTATCGCTTATGATATTGACTATGCAAGAAATTTGGGCTATGAGGCAATGCAATTCCTTATGAGAGGCGACAGCGGCGCGCTTATCACAATTCAAGACAATGAAGCAGTTCCAATGCGCTTTGAAAATATCCGCGACCCTGAAACAGGAAAAACTTTTGTTCGCCGCGTAAATGTTAATTCTGTACATTACAAAATTGCACGCGGCTTTATGACTCGTCTGGAAAAGGGCGACTTGGAAGATCGCGGCTTGGCTAATGCTTTCAAAATGGACTTTGAAGAATTTAAAGAACGCTACAAATATCTTTTCGACAATGAACCGAGCCTTGACTAAGGAGAGATTTTTTTGGAATTTAGCGAAGTCATTAACAAAAGGCGTACAACGCGCCAATTTACAAATCAGCCGGTAGAAATTGAAAAAATTCAGCGCATCCTTGACGCAGGAAATAAAGCTCCTTCCTTTGACCATATGAGAAAATGGAGTTTTATAGTTATCAACGATGACGCGGCGAAAATTAAAGCGATTGAATGTATAAAAGTTTTGCCTTGCAAGATCGAAGAGCCGAAAAATCCTTTTCAAGAAATGGTTAAAATTGCTTTTCCGAAACAACGCGCAATGTTTGAGCAGGCACAAGTTATAATTTTGCCAATTTTTAAAAGAGATGCACGAATTGTTGACGAAGAATCTTTTGGCAGACGCTTTATGGATTTTGCGGAAATTTGGTGCGTGATTGAAAATATTTTTCTTGCCACGACGAATGAAGGGCTTGCTTACACAATGAGAATCCCTACAGATAAACAGCCGCAGGAAATTTTAAACGCGGTCGGTTGCCCTGCGGGTTACATTTTGCCCTGTATGATTGGTATCGGTTACGCCGCGCCCAATGCTGAATTTCCAACTCAAATTTTTCCTGAATCAAATATACATTACAACAAGTGGTAAAAATTTTTTCCACAAAAAAATCAGCCGTTCAGAAAGGAGCGGCTTTTTTAGTGTTTAATTTCTTTCAAATTTTTAATGTAAAATCTGTAGGCGATTATCAAAAATATCATTGTGAAAAACCAACTGATACCATAAACAGCCATTAACGCCGCGTAAGTTGGAATTTTGGCAAAGACCGTAAAAACCCAAGTAATTTTATTCCACAAAAAAATCAGCCGTTCAGAAAGGAGCGGCTTTTTTAGTTTCAAATTTTAACTTCTTTCAAATTTTTAATGTAAAATCTGTAGGCAATTATCAAAAATATCATTGTGAAAAACCAACTGATACCATAAACAGCCATTAACG
>CALGGV010000095.1 GCA_937915725.1 uncultured Selenomonadales bacterium | reverse complement strand
CCAAGCAAAAACGGAGTGCGGCGGGCGTCCTTCGATACTTCAAATATTACATTTGTTAACATACTCTAGCCCCTAGTCCTTATTTTTGTACTGCCTCCAAAGATTTTATTGCAACTTCAATCATGGAATCGTCCGGCTCGCGTGTCGTCAAATATTGCAACCACAAGCCCGGCATTATCGCCAATCTTACCAATGAATTTTTTGAACGCCCCGCAAATCTGATTATTTCGTAGGAAATTCCCGCAACTACCGGCAATAAAAGTATTCTCGATAAAATTCTCAACCATAAATCAGGCCAGCCCAAAAACGCAAATACAAAAATACTTACAATCATCACGATTAACAAAAACGCCGTGCCGCAACGCGGGTGTAAACGTGGAAATTTTTTTACATTTTCAACTGTCAATGGTAAATCTGCCTCGTAGCAAAAAATCGTTTTATGTTCTGCGCCGTGATATTGAAATACCCGCTGAATATCTTTTGTTTGTGAAATTGCCGCTATGTACAAAATAAAAATCGCCAGCCGCAAAAATCCTTCAGCCAAATTAAAAATTAACGGGTCGTCGGTTATTTCGTGTAAAAATTTGGCGGCAAAAGTTGGAATTGCTATGAATAAAACTGCCGCCATTGCAAACGCAAAAATCATTGTCAAAATTAATTCTTTGTCAGAAAGTTGCTCGTCGTCTTCGCCCACCGCCTGCGCTGAAAATGACAACGAACGCAAGCCCAAAATTAAACTTTCAATCAAATTGACGGAGCCGCGCAAAAACGGCAATTTTAAAAATTTATAGCGGTCTGCGATTGAGTGTACATTTTTCACTTGAACATTTATATTACCGTTCGGTTCTCTTACAGCTGTTGCAACTTTTCCAAATCCGCGCATCATTACGCCTTCAATTACGGCTTGTCCGCCAACAATAGGTTTTTCCAAAAAAATTTCTCCTTCGTCGAAATTTTAGGGGTTAGGTGTTAGGGAAAAAATTTCTTAATCCTTAAATAAACAGTCTACTACAAAACTAAAAAATTTTCCATTTGCAGGATAAAAATTATTGGCGGCGAAATGTAAAGCAGTTACAAAGTTGAAAAATCTGGGGGCGATTTAATGGCAAATGATAAACCGCGTAAAGGCGACGAGACCGCCGGCGATAAAAAGGGTATTTTGCTTGAAACAGGTACTAACGAATTTGAAATAGTAGAATTTAGTATTGGAAAGGTTAATTACGGTATAAACGTTGCAAAAGTTAGGGAAGTAATTCAGCGCGTGCCGGTTACTGCAATGCCGCAAGCTCATCCGTACATTGACGGGCTTTTCACTTTGCGTGGCAAGGCTCACCCGCTGGTAAATTTGCCGCGTTGCTTGAATGTGGCGTCCGGCGAAGAGGCTAAAAATATTATCGTTACCGAAATTAATAATTACTACGTCGGCTTTTTGGTTGAAAATGTTTCACGTATTCACAGAATTTCGTGGAAAGATATGGAGCCTGCGCCGGAAGTCGGCGATCAATCCCGCGTTGTCGGTATTATCAAAATGAGCGATAGAATTGTTTTGTTGCTTGACTTTGAAACAATTATTGCTGAAATTAATCCCGAAATTAACGCAAAACTTACAACAGTTGAAGATGCAACTGAAGATACTCGTTCATTGCGCGCAAATGTTCATGTTGTTGTTGCTGAAGATTCTGCTATGTTGCGTGATTTACTTGTTACAACTTTGCACGATTCCGGCTACAGATTTGTTAGGGACTTTGGCAACGGTATGGACGCTTGGGAATATCTGCGCAACCTTTCAACTAAAGACGGTCCTATTTATAATCATGTCGGCGTTGTTGTTTCAGATGTTGAAATGCCGAAAATGGACGGGCACCGCCTGTTAAAACTTGTACGCGATAACGAACGCCTGCACGAAGTACCTTTTGTACTGTTTTCTTCGTTGATTAGTGAAGAAATGCGCTTGAAAGGTGAATCACTCGGCGCAAGCGGGCAAATTTC
>CALGGV010000094.1 GCA_937915725.1 uncultured Selenomonadales bacterium | reverse complement strand
AGAAATGCTTTTACTGTCAACAAATTTATTGAAACTGTAAGTACAATGTAAAAAATTTTGCTTTACAAAAAATCTTCCTTGCCTTAAAATATCTTCAGATAGAAATTTTAGGAGAGTATTTTTTAGGAGGGTTTAACTTATGGCGAAATATGTATGCAGTGTTTGTGGTTACGTTTATGAAGGCGACGAGCCGCCGATTGAATGCCCAATTTGTAAAGCTCCCGCCGAAAAATTCAACAAACAGGAAGGCGAATTGGTTTTTGCAGATGAACACGTTGTAGGCGTTGCAAAAGGCGTTGACGAAAAAATTATTGAAGGGTTGCGTCAAAACTTTACCGGCGAATGTACTGAAGTTGGAATGTATCTTGCAATGAGCCGCGCCGCACATCGTGAAGGTTATCCTGAAATTGGCGAGGCTTTTCGCCGTTACGCACTTGAAGAGGCTGAACACGCCGCCAAATTTGCTGAACTTTTGGGCGAAGTTGTAAGCGCGTCAACCAAAGAAAATCTTGAAAAACGCATTGCCGCCGAGCATGGAGCTTGCCAAGGCAAAAAAGATTTGGCTGTACTTGCAAAGAAACTCAACCTTGATGCAATTCATGATACTGTACACGAAATGGCAAAAGATGAAGCCCGCCACGGTAAAGGCTTTAAAGGCTTACTCGATCGTTATTTCAAATAAAATTTTTACACTTACAAAAAAAGAAACGCCCGTTGCAACTTCAAAAGTTACGGCGGGTGTTTTTAATTTGCTGAAAAAAATTTTTGACGGCTTACTCAAGCGGTGGTATAATTGACTTGGAATTAAATCAAAACACCGGAGTAAACCGTTGCCTGCATTATAAACCACTCCGGCGAAAATTTCAAGGGAGGTAATAAAAATGGCAGATTTAGAAAACAAAGTAGACAGACTCGAAGGACGCGTAAGCAGTATTGAAATTACAGTGGAAAAACTTTCACAAAAAGTTGACGACTTCATTGCAGAATCAAGAGCAGAACGCGCAGAAACTAAACAAAGGCTGGCTGCAATGGAACAGCGTATGGACGCAATGAATCAGCGTATTGATGACAGCATTGCAAGTTTCAGAACTTTAACGCTTGCCGCATTGTTCGGAATTGGCGGAATGTCAATAGCAGTAATAGCGGCTATAATTTTCAAGTAAATTTAATTTCGGACAAAAAATAAAAGTGCGGTACAAAGCCGCGTTTCTTTTATTTGCTTAAAAAAATTTTTGACGGCTTACTCAAGCGGTGGTATAATTAAATTGAACTAAAATTAAAACACCGGAGTAAACCGTTGCCTGCATTATAAACCACTCCGGCGTAATTGTCAAAGGAGGTAATTAAAATGGCAGATTTAGAAAACAGAGTAGACAGACTCGAAGGACGCGTAAGCAGTATTGAAATTACAGTTGAGAAGTTAGCAGTAAAAGTTGATGCGCTTAATAGCAAAATCGATGATTTCATTGCAGAAAGCCGCGCCGCTCGTGCTAAAACTGATGAGGAACTTAAAGAAATGCGCGCCGATATGCGAACATTAAACCAGCGTATTGATGATTCTATTGCAAGTTTCAGAAATTTAACACTTGCCGCACTGTTTGGAATTGGCGGAATGACAATCGCTGTAATTATTGCTGTAGCTTTCAAGTAAATTTAATTTCGGACAAAAAATAAAAGTGCGGTACAAAGCCGCGCTTTTTTAGTTTGCTTAAAAAATTTTTGACGGCTTACTCAAGCGGTGGTATAATTACTTTGTACTAAACAACACACCGTCGGAGTAAACCGTTAAGCGAAATTATAAAACACTCCGGCGAAAATTTCAAGGGAGGTTTTTAAAATGACAGAAATTGAAAGAATGCACGAAGAAAGAATTAACGCTCTCGACAGGCGCGTTGATGTACTTTCACAAAAAGTTGATGACTACATTGCAGAATCAAGGGCAGAACGCGCAGAAACTAAACAAAGGCTGGCTGCAATGGAACAGCGCATGGACGCAATGAATCAGCGCATGGACGCAATGAATCAGCGTATGGACGCAATGAATCAGCGTATCGACAACACAATTACCAGTTTTAAAAATTTAACAACTACCGCAATGTTTGGTATCGCCGGAATGTCAATAGCTGTAATTATTGCTGTAGCTATCAAGTAAAATTAATTTTTGGACAAAAAATTAAGCCCGCCAAATTTCGACGGGCTTTTTTTAGTTTACAGAAAAATTTTATCAAAATGCGGGAACTATTGCGCCTTTGTATTTTTCGTTGATGAAATTTTTAACTTTTTCGGATTGAAGAGTTTTAATTAAAACTTGAATTTCAGGGCGGTTTTCGTCGCCGTCACGAACGGTAACAATATTGACGTAAGGCGAAGTTTTATCTTCCATGAAGAGTGCGTCGTTGACAGGATTTAAATTGGCGTTCATAGCAAAATTTGTATTGATAACGGAAATATCGACGTCATCAAGCGTGCGTGGAAGTTGAGCCGCCTCAATTTCTTGAATGTGAATATCGCTGGGATTGTCGATAATATCTTGAACAGTTGCCATTGCGCCGACGCCTTCGCGCAGGGTAATTATACGCGCTTTATCCAAAAGTAAAAGTGCGCGCCCGCCGTTTGTTGCGTCATTTGGAATTGAAACATTTGCGCCAAAGGGTAATTCTTCCAAAGTTTTCATTTTTGAGGAATAAATTCCCATTGGCTCAACGTGAACGCCGCCTGCGTTTTTAAGTTTCATTTCGGTATGTTCTTTTACAAAATCGTTAAGGTAGGGTTCATGTTGGAAAAAGTTTGCGTCAAGTTCCTTGTCGTTAAGTGCGATATTCGGCTGAACATAATCGTTAAATTCGACAATTTCCAAAGTTACGCCCTGTGATTGTAAGTCGGATTTAATTTCTTCCAAAATTTCGGCGTGCGGTACGGGAGTTGCTCCAATTTTTACTGTTGCCTCAAGTTTGGAATTTTCGCCATTGCTTGCCGGTGCATTGCCGCCGCTATCGCCGCCGCAACCGCTAAATATCAAGGTTGCCGCTAATCCCAACATTGCAAAAAGACTTTTTTTCATTTAGAAAACCTCCACTTAAATATTTCGTGCGGATATTTTAACACGCGGGTATTTTACTAGCTTTTTAAATTCATTGCAAGAAATTTCACGCCAAATTTTCATCAAGCGCAGTACCGGGCGGAATTTCTTCTTTCCACGATTTTTCAGCGTAGCCGCCGTCTGAAAACAAAAGTACAAATTTATCGCCGTTTGAAATTTTCATTGTAACCAAGCCGCTTGTGTGTTCCGGAATATTTATCAATTTAATGGAGCCGTCGCCGAATAAATCAAAACTTTTTCCAACCAGACCTTCGCCCGTTTCTTCAAAATCAAAAGTTTCAAAATTAATCCCGTCCCACATTGACGCCGCGTACCGAATTGGAAATTTTTTAGTATCGTCAAGTTCCGGCGCACTTACCAAAAATTTTTTTGCGCCGCTAAATTGTCTTAAGCCGCTGGCGTGATCTGTGTGCAAATGTGACATTACACAAAAACAATTTAAAACCGCCGGGAAGGGCTAAAATATCAACGTAGCGCGTCGATTTTCTGCCATTGGTAGGATTTTATATTAAAAAATTTTTAACCCCTTAAATTTAGCGTTCATTTAATTTTTCGCCAAAATATTTTCTAAAAAAA
>CALGGV010000093.1 GCA_937915725.1 uncultured Selenomonadales bacterium | reverse complement strand
AGCAACGGTCTCCAAAACCGTAGGTTGTGCGTTCAAGTCGTACTGCCCCTGCCAATTTCAAAATTTTCAAGCCCTACCTTCTCGGCAGGGCTTTTTCAGTTGTTAAATTTTAATTTTTCATAGTTGGACTCTGATTTTATCATCTGATAGTCATTTTTTATGGTAAATTTTTGCCCATTCGGAAAATTCAAAGTCTCCGGATAAAAAACTTCGTAGTACTTATCAGATTTATTGTAGAAAAAAAACTTGAAAAACTATCAATTTATCGCCGTTGGAATAATATTTGTCAACTTCCCGCGCCGAGTATTTCTTAAAAACTACCATGGAGCCTTCATCACGCTTTGTAAAAATGGGACAGTTTTTGTCGCCTTTCCAATAGTCAACTTTATCCGCCGCCGACACTATCGCCAAAAAACATAAAGCAGCAAGGACAATTATAATAAACAAAACGGCGCAGCCTTCATTATCGTCTGGTATTTCTTCTACCGTAACTTTATATTTAGAGGCTGTTGGTAAACTCCATTGAAGAAAAATTTTTCTGATGAAGTTGACAAAAATAGCGTAAAATCAACTTTACCAACACGCCCTAGTATTTTTAATTTCAACGTCAGCAATTATATTTCGTTAATTTTGTGAACCCGTCATTACCCAAATTGCGCAGTACATAAAGCTACTTTGCATACTTGTATTAAAAGAATCATAATCAAAACTTGTAGCCGGAAAAGAAACAAGCGCACGTTGAACTTCATTATTGTTGCCGAGTCGGAAACGAATTAAATTATTTTGACTGCTGACGCGGCTAATATCCGTGATAACATTTTCAACATCAGAATTAATCAACACGGTAACGGACGCCGTAACATTCGATGCCAAGAAAAAAATCACAACGCCCATTAAGAATCTTTTAAACATAAAAAAACTCCTTGATAAAATTTTCTGAAATAAAAAAGCCCTGCCTGTAAATGCAATGAGTAAGAGCATTTATTTTTGAAACAGTTTGAAAAGTTTCAGTTGTAAAATTGTTTAAAATCGATTTTAAGGCGGGTATTTTTCGTTTTTAATATAAAATCTCGTGAAAGAATCAAAAGGCGCGTTGTCGTCAATTCTGGAGCATTTTACGGGCAAAAAAAATAAAGCCGTGCCAATTTTTTGACACAGCTTAAAAAGTTTTTGAAGTTTAAAATTTATTCAAC
The DNA here is from genome assembly GCA_937915725.1 of uncultured Selenomonadales bacterium. Classification (GTDB taxonomy): domain Bacteria; phylum Bacillota; class Negativicutes; order Selenomonadales; family Selenomonadaceae; genus Quinella. The sequence continues at coordinate 1,179 of CALGGV010000093.1, read as the reverse complement.
CTGAGTACCAATACCGGACGCCGTGAAAAGTTCCAAAATAATTGAATGCGGGAGTCTGCCGTCGATAATGTGCGCCTTGCCTGCGCCGCCTTGTAACGCTCGTAAACACGCCTCAACTTTTGGTATCATTCCACCGGCTATAATTCCGTTTTTAATGTATTCCCTTGCCTCTGCCGCACTTAGAGAGGATATAAAACTGCTTTTATCATTAAAATTTTTATATACGCCTTCAGTATCTGTCAACAGTAAAAGTTTTTCCGCCTTCAACGCGCCCGCAATATCCGCCGCCACATAATCTGCGTTGATATTGTAACTTTCGCCGTCTTCGCCAACACCTATTGGCGCAATTACCGGAACATAGCCGCTTGAAATTAAATCCTCAACAATCCTAATATCAATTTTTTTAGTTTTGCCGACGTAGCCAATATCAACCTTAGTTTTTTCGCCCTGCTCATAAACAGTGGCGAGTTTTTTTTCGGCGTGAATTAAATCTGCGTCCTTGCCGCTTATCCCAACTGCGCGAACTCCGCGCCGATTCAGTAACATTACAATTTCTGAATTAATTTTGCCGGCTAAAACCATTTCCGCAATTTCAACCGTTTCTTCATCAGTTACACGCAAGCCGCTTACAAATGAAGTCTCTTTGCCGAGTTTTTTTAAAAAGCCGGTAATTTCCGGTCCGCCGCCGTGTACTATTACAACATTAATTCCGGTGTACTTCATCAACGCTATATCCTGCATAACTTTTTCTTTCAATTCATCATTAATCATAGCGTTACCGCCATACTTAACAACCACCGTTTTACCGTAAAACTCCTGTATATAAGGCAAAGCCTCAATCAGAACTTCAGCTTTATCTTTACCCCCGGAGGGTGGGGGAGTTTCGGGCGTTTCTTTTGTTTCTTCTGTAACTTCTTCAACTTCCTCAAGAAGTTCATTCGCTAATTTTTTTAAAAATCCTTCGTCAACTTTGGCAGCTTTTAAATTTTCCTCAAAAGAACTTTCATTTGAGAAAAAGCGACTAAGTACCCGCCGCGCCAATTCGTTTTTTAATTCGTCTTCATTCAGCATTTTATTACCGTTACAGAGAACTTATAAAAAGTTAGAAACTTTTATATCTCCTTCCTAGAGAGTGTTGAAAAAGTCTAAGTTAAAGAGAAATCAAGAAAATAGCCAATG
>CALGGV010000092.1 GCA_937915725.1 uncultured Selenomonadales bacterium | reverse complement strand
GTAAAAACATTTTATCAGATTTTCTCATGGTTTTCTTTTTTCAACACGCCCTAGGAAGTTTCAATTATGGAAATTTTGAAAAAAGATTTTGGTAAAAATTCATCTGAAAGAACCGTTGAATGTTACGAGTTAAAAAAATTCTGCCTTAACGGTGCAAAATTTGAACTGGGCGGCAATAATTATTTACACGGAAGTTTTAATGGCTTTGAGAAAAAAATTGGGGTGGCTGAAATTTTTTAGGACGGCTTAAAATTATCGGTTGAAAGTCCTGACGACGAGGGCGGTTATCTCAGCAACTTCAGCTGCAGATACACTTTGCAACTCTACTAATCACACTTAACTTTAATTTTGACGGCTTTAAAAGCGGCGATATTTTACAGCAAAGGATTCAAATTTTGGCAGATTCTTACTAAAAATAAAAATTTAGTATCTTAAAGATTTTTCAGCCAATAATATAAAATTAACCATAAAAATTTTTGTATTAAAAAAATTCCCTTTAAATAACAATAAAAATTATCAGCCCTTAAGACAGCAATAAGTAAGCTTGAATTCCGTCAACAAAAATCAAATTCTACACAACTGTTTAAACTATCTCTCTATTTCAATGTTAGTGGTGACTTTTTACTTGAGTATAACTGCCTTTTTATCGTCAACCATCGTCTTAATACAGAAATTGGATTTTTATTGTTAATCGTCAAAATTTTTCTAGTAAAATCTGAAATTTTCCGTGTCAAGTAATTTTGACAGTTCGTCGCGCAGATTTTTATTTATAGAAACTTTGAAATTTTGTTTCTTCCATTTGCCGGAAATTTTAAAGTAAACTGAACTTTTGCCGCTGTATTTTTTCAAGACGCCTGAAATTTTTTCTTGCAAATTCGGCGTCAAACTTAAGTAAATATCCGGCGTGTAATTTTGCGCGGGAAAAATTTCATTCGCAATGATTTTTATTTTTTCGCCTGAAAAATCAATTCTGCCGCTAACTACAACAACAGAATCCGGCAAAATATAATTCATACAGTTGTTAAAAACTGCAGGAAAAACCGTAACTCCAATTTGCCCGCCAAAATCTTCCAAAGTTAAATTCGCCATTAAATCGCCCTTTTTCGTGGTAATTCGGCGGGAATCTAAAATTAAGCCGCCAATTTTTACAAGCTGTTTGTCTTTGAAATTTCCGCGCTGAATTTCTTCAATTTTGACTAAGCCGGAAAATTTTTCAGTAAATTCATCAAGCGGGTTGCTTGACATATAAAAACCAAACGCCTCTTTTTCCCACGCCAAAATTTCAATCTTTGGGCGTTCCTCAACTTTTGAAAAATTATTTTCAGTGGCAAAAATCGTTGTATCGTCAAAAAGTCCGCCCTGCCCGCCTGCCGCGTCCTTATTTTTTCGTGCGCCTTCAGCAATAGCAAAATCAACCGACGCAATTAACGCAGTCCTGCGCGAGTCGATAGAATCAAACGCACCGGCTTTAATCAAATTTTCAATACTGCGATGATTAAAATCTTTGAGATTGACGCGGCTGCAAAAATCTAACAGCGATTTAAACGCGCCGGTTTTTTCACGAACTTTAACAACGCCCGCTATTGCGCCTTCGCCCAAATTTTTTATCGCCGATAAAGCAAAACGTATCGCCCCATTTTCAACTTCAAAATGTACGCCGCTGAAATTTACGTCCGGCGGCAAAATTTTTATTCCCATTTTTCTGGTTAGTTCAATATAAGTTGCGATTTTGTCAGAATCCATGACGCTTGACAGCATAGCCGCCATAAATTCAACCGGAAAATGTGCCTTCAAATAAGCCGTTTGCCACGCAATTAAAGCGTACGCCGCCGAGTGCGATTTATTAAAGCCGTAGTCTGCAAAATTCATCAGCAATTCAAAAATTCTTTCGGCTAAAAATTTTTCTACGCCGTTTTCAGCACAGCCCGCCAAAAAATTTTCTTTCTGCGCCAAAATTATTTCTGCCTTTTTCTTGCCCATCGCGCGCCGCAATAAATCCGCTTGCCCTAAAGAAAATCCCGCCAATGCTTGTACAATCTGCATTACTTGTTCTTGATACAAAATAACTCCAAAAGTTTCTTTCAAAATTGATTCAAGTTTTGGGTGCAGATATTCGACTTTCTTTTTGCCGTGCTTGCCGTTAATAAAATCTTCAACCATTCCGCTTGCCAAAGGTCCCGGTCTGTAAAGTGCAACTGTTGGAATTAAATCTGCAAAACATTCCGGCTTTAAATCCCGTACTAATTTTTTCATTCCCGACGATTCCATTTGAAAAACTGCGCCGGTATTTCCTGCAGATAACATTTGCGCCGTTAATCTGTCGTCAAGCGGAATTTTTGAAATATCGATATTTTCGCCGCGTGTCTTTCGCACATTTTCAATCGTTTCATTAATAATTGTCAAAGTTCGCAAGCCGAGAAAATCCATTTTTAGCAAGCCCAATTCTTCAATTTTATCTTTGTCATATTGAGTAACGAGCGTGTTATTTGAAATTTGAACGGGCACATAATCAGTAAGCGGAAATTTTGAAATAACAATACCGGCGGCGTGCGTCGAGGCGTGACGCGGCAAGCCTTCAAGTTTCCTTGAAAAATCTATCACGCGCCGCACTTCAGCATTATTTTCATATTCTTGTTTTAAATCTTTTGAAGTTTGAAGGGCTTTATCAAGCGTAATTTTTAATTCATTGGGGATCATTGAAACAATTCTGGAGCCTTCAGCGTAGGGAATATTTAAAGCGCGTACAACGTCACGGACAACCGCCTTTGCCGCCATTGTTCCAAAAGTTACAATCTGCGCGACGTGATCTTCACCGTAAAATTTTTTCACGTAGTCAATAACTTCCTCACGGCGAATATAACAAAAATCAACGTCAATATCAGGCATTGTAACGCGCTCCGGATTCAAAAACCTTTCAAAAAGTAAATCAAATTCCAGCGGGTCAAGTTCGGTAATTCCCAAAATATAAGCCACGATACTACCGGCGGCACTGCCTCTGCCGGGACCGACTGCAATTTTATTTTTTTTGGCGAAGTCTATAAAATCCCAAACAATTAAAAAGTAGCCGTCATAGCCCATTTTTTTTATAATTTCAAGTTCAGATTCAAGGCGGTTTGTAATTTTTTCGTTTAAATTTTTATAACGACCGGAAATTTTTTCATAGCAAAGTTTACGCAAGTATTCACTTTCATTAGTGTAAGTCGCGGGCAGTGGAAATACGGGCAGTTGTAATTTTCCAAATTCAAAATTTACATTGCAACGTTCAGCAATTTTCAAAGTGTTATCGCAAGCCTCAGGAACTTCAGAAAAAAGGCGGCGCATTTCTTCAGGAGACTTTAAATAAAAATCGTCAGAAAAAAAGCGCAATCTTTTTTTGTCGTCAACGGTTTTATTCATTTGAATGCAGAGTAGTAAATCTTGAAATTCGCTATCCTCACGGCGCACGTAATGGGCGTCATTCGTGGCAACAAGATTTATATTTAATTCGTGCGAAATTTTTATTAAGGTGTCACGAACAATTTTTTCTTCGGTTAAGCCGTGATTTTGCAATTCCAGAAAAAAATTTTCACGCCCAAAAATTTCAACGTATTCTTTGACAAGTTCAACTGCGCGGGAAAAATTATTTCTCAAAATCGCCTTAGGAATTTCGCCTTCAATGCAAGCAGACAGCGCAATTAAACCGCCATGATATTTTTTCAAAAGTTCTTTGTCAACGCGCGGTTTATAATAAAAACCTTCAGTGGCGGCGAATGATACAAGTTTGACAAGATTTTTATAACCTTCGTTATTTTCGGCAAGCAAAATCAAATGAAAATATTTCAACCCGTCCGCAGTTGAACGTTCAAAGCGCGAACGCGGCGCAACGTAAACTTCACAGCCGATTATTGGTTTAATTCCGCGCTTAATCGCCTCTTTATAAAAATCAATGACGCCATACATTGTGCCGTGATCTGTAATTGCAAGCGCGTCCATCCCCAGACTTTTTGTTTGTTCAATTAAATCTGAAATTCTCGACGCGCCGTCAAGCAAGCTGTATTCTGTATGATTGTGCAGGTGGACAAAATTTTTCATTGAAATCACCATACCAAAAAATTTTAAAATTGTTCTTGCAAACTATAAAGCAGAAAAAATTTTTTGGCAAGCGGTTTACTTTTTCAGATTTTAAATTTTGAAATAAAAAAGCCGTCCCATTTGATGGTAAAAAAATATTTGGAGATTTTATCGCCAATTTCTAAATTTCTTTTTAAGTACAGCTTTTTTTTTATTTTTGGCACGTCTTAATAGCGATAGGTAATGCTTTGAGGTTATCTCTGCCTTTTCCCCCGCTCCACACCGTACGTGAAAG
>CALGGV010000091.1 GCA_937915725.1 uncultured Selenomonadales bacterium | reverse complement strand
TCATAAATTTTCACGGCGGGAAAAACCCGCTATTTTTTTTCGGCTTAATTTGTAAGTTATTTTTAAAATGCCCAAAATCGGCTCTAATTTCAACGAGAAGGCACTTTCAAAAGTTTTTATGATACTTTATATTAACAGAAAAATTTAGACACCTTAATTTTGATTTTTCATAAATTTTCACGGCGGGAAAAACCCGCTATTTTTTTTCGGCTTAATTTGTAAGTTATTTTTAAAATGCCCAAAATCGGCTAAAATATCAACAAGAAAGTACTTTCAAAGGTTTTTATGATACTTTATATTAACAACAAAATTTAGACGCCTTAATTTGGATTTTTCATAAATTTTCACAGCGTGGAAAATCCACTATTTTTTTTGCGGTTTAATTGTGGTAAAATTTGCGCGGAAATTTTAAAGGAGGATTTTTTATGAAAATAACTGAACAAGATATTCAGAATGTTGCCAGTTTATCACGGCTTAAAATTCGCCCCGATGAATCTGCAAAAATTCTTTCGCAACTTAACGAAATTTTAACTTACATTGAAAATTTAAACTCAATCGACACAACAAATATTGAACCGACAACTTACGCCCTGCCAATGCAAAATGTTTTTCGTGAAGATAAAGTTAAACCTTCAATCGACAGGGAGCTTGCACTTTCTACCGCGCCACTTCAAGAGGACGGCTATTTTAAAGTCCCGCGTGTTTTGGAGGAATAAATTTAAGGATTAAGGACTAAGGATTAAAGACTAAGGATTAAGGACTAAGGATTAAGGATTAAAGACTAAAGACTAAAGACTAAAGACTAAAGACTAAAGACTAGGGGATTTAAAATGAATATCAAAAAAAATTTGGCAACTTCTGTATTGGCAGGAACAATTTTTTTAAGTGGCGTTGCAAATGCCGCGCCCGCCGTACCTGTCGAACGTGAAACCGTCAATCAAATTGCACTGCTCCAATCTTTGACTTTGGGATATTTTGACGGCAGCATTACTGTTGGCGAATTAAAAAATTTGGGCAATATTGGAATTGGAACTTTTGACGGCTTAGACGGCGAAATGATTTTACTTGACGGCGTAATGTACCGCGCTGATTCTGATTTAAAAATTAACGTCGTTGATGATAAAGTTACCGTGCCTTTTTCCAACGTAACTTTTTTTGAGAAAGATTTTTCTGTTAAACTCAAAAATATTTCTGATAAAAATTTACTTGAAGATATTTTAAATAAGTTAATCAAAAAGCGCGGCGAAAATACTTTTTATTTCGTCAAAATTCCCGCCGTATTAAATGAAATTTTAGTTCGCAGTGAATCCAAACAGCAAAAACCTTATCCAACTTTAGTACAAGCTCTTCAAGCTACGCAGAAAGAAAAAACTTTCCAAAATATCAGCGGGACTATTGTCGGCTTATACTGTCCGGATTATATGAGTGGCTTAAATACCGCAGGCTGGCATTTTCATTTTATTTCCGGCGATAAAACTGTTGGCGGGCACGTTTTGGAATTGAATATTAAACTTGCTACGGCTGAATTTGATAAAACCGATAATTTCAATTTAAAAATTCCAAAAAAGAAAAGTTTTCAAAATTTAAACCTCGCACAGGATTTAAGCTCTGATATTCATAAAGCTGAAAAAGATACAGGATTAGGGGATAAGGGAGGAAAATAAATTTGAGACTGTATGAAAAAACCGCGCACGAATTGCACGAAATGTTGACTGCAAAAAAAATCAGCGCGCTTGAACTTACAAAAGATTTATTTGAACGTATTGAAGAAAAGGATTCAGAAATTGGCGCGTATTTGGAAATTACAAAATCGCAAGCTGAACAAACTGCAAAAATTGTTGACGAAAAAATTTCACGCGGAGAAAAAATTTCTGCGCTTGAAGGTATTCCCTGCGCAATTAAAGACAATATTTGCACGAAGGGAATTAAAACCACTTGCGCCTCAAAAATTCTTGAAAATTTTGTGCCGCCGTATGATGCAACCGTTATGAAAAAATTAAATTCTCAAAATGCAGTTGTACTTGGCAAAGTCAATCTTGATGAATTTGCAATGGGCGGAAGTACCGAAAATTCAGCGTATCAAGTCACAAAAAATCCCTGGAATATTGAAAGAGTACCGGGCGGAAGTAGTGGCGGCAGTGCGGCGGCGGTTGCGGCAGGAGAGGCAATTTTTGCGCTCGGCAGTGATACAGGCGGCTCCATTCGGCAACCTGCCAGTTTTTGCGGTGTAGTTGGAATGAAACCAACTTATGGGCGCGTTTCTCGTTACGGCTTAGTTGCGTTTGCATCTTCATTGGATCAAATTGGACCAATTACCCGCGACGTTACAGACTGTGCGACGGTTTTAAATGCAATTTGCGGGCTTGATGAAATGGATTCAACCTCAACTCCTGCCGCCGTTCCGGATTTTACAAAAAGTTTAATCAGTGACGTTAAAAATTTAAAAATCGGCTTGCCAAAAGAATATTTTGTAAAAGGAATTGATAAGGAAGTTGAAGACGCCGTAATTAACGTAACAGAAATTTTTGAGAAACTCGGCGCGCAGATTGTAGAAATTTCTTTACCACATACAGAATTTGCAATTTCAACTTATTACATTATTGCACCGGCGGAGGCGGCAACTAACCTTGAACGTTATGACGGCGTAAGTTACGGCGTAAGAGTTGACGGCGCAGATATTGTGGAAATGATGACGAATACGCGCACAGAAAAATTTGGCGAAGAAGTTAAACGCCGCATAATGATTGGCAACTACGCACTTAGCGCGGGCTACTATGACGCTTATTATTTGAAGGCGTTGAAAGTTCGTACACTGATTCAAAAAGATTTTACTGACGCTTTTAAAAATGTTGACATAATTTTGACGCCGACAACTCCAAACGCCGCCTTTAAAATTGGCGAAATGGTTAATGATCCGTTGAAAATGTACTTGCAAGATATTTGCACAGTACCTTTGAATTTGGCAGGCTTGCCGGGAATTTCTTTGCCCTGCGGTTTTAATAAAGAAAATCTGCCAATAGGTTTTCAATTAATCGGAAAACCGCTTGACGAAGAAACAATTATTCGCGCCGCGTTTACCTATGAACAAACTCAAAATTTCTCAAATAAAATCCCGCAGTAGGAAAATATAAAATGATATTTTTAAAAGTTTTAGTTGAAGATAAAGTTTTGGACGGCTCCAATTTGGCAAGTGAACACGGCTTATCTTTTTACATTGAAACGCCCGCGCAGAAATTTATTTTTGACTGCGGACAAACTGATTTGGCGTGGAAAAACGCTTTAAAGCTGGGCGTTGACTTGCATGGAATTAATTTTGCCGTGATAAGCCACGCACATTACGATCACGCGGGCGGCTTTCCTGCATTATTAAAATTTGCCAATTTGAAAAAAATTTACACCGGCAGAAATTTTTGGCTGGAAAAATTTTCAAAGACTGCTGAAGGTTATAAATATCGTGGCGCGGGATTTACTTTTCAAGATTTGGCGCGCCGGCAAATTGAGCAAAAAGTTTGTGACGATATTTTGGAAATTGGCAAAGATTGTTGGCTGATAGGAAATTTCGACACGCGCTATAAAGTTTCAATTCCTGAAAAGTTTGTGCGCGGCGAAAATAAAATTCCCGACAACTTCGATGATGAAATTTGTTTAGTACTGCGCGAGGGCGACGGCGCGGCGGTGGTTGTAGGTTGTGCGCACGTTGGAATTTTAAATATCGTTGCAACCGTTCAAAAACGTTTGGACTTGCCAATTAAAACCGTGATAGGCGGGATTCATTCAGACGATATGAAAATTTTTGCAAGGCTTGAAGATTTCGGCGTGGAAAATTTTTATCTTTGTCATTGCACCGGCGAAAATCTTCGCGCAGATTTTGCAACCGGCAGCACTTTAAAAATCGATTGACTGGAAATAACAGCCGTGTAAGGCAACAGGCAAAAATCCTGTCCTTGACGGCTTTTTCAGTTTAAGGAGAAAATATTTTGGCGTAAAAATAATAGTAATAACAGCGTTTTTGAAAAAATGAACCCCAAAATCGTAGAAAAAACAAATTACCATATACCAATCCTTAACAATGGCAAGATAAAGCCTCCTCCTAATTGGACGCCAATAGCGTTTATTCTTGACTTGAAAAATTCCAGTTGTTATAATTCGATTGTTAGCATTAGATTATAGTGAGTTTTTTATCAATTCAAAAATTGGTTAAATTAGTTTTACAGCATTTTTTTTGCCGTAATAAAAAAATTATTTATTTTTTTTTAGGAGTTGTTAATTATGATAAAAATTGGCAAAATAGAACTGAGCCCAGAGGCAAGACTTAAAGTTATCCCAGCTCTACCTTCATACCCCCCCCCGTTTCGCAAGGTTGAAATGACTGAATTTGAATCTGCGTTTTTGTGCGGATTACTTAAAAAATTTGAACCTAAGAAAATTCTTGAAGTTGGAGTAGCCGAAGGCGGTTCAACGGCAATTATTTTGCAATGTTTGGAAGATATTGGACAAGAGTATAAAATGTATTCAGTTGATGTTTCAGAAAAATGTTATACACTGCCGAAAAAACTGTCCGGATTTCTAGCTGAAGATATCATAAATAATTTAAGTGTCGGTACTCATAAATTATACTTGGGAAAAGTTTTGCCGCAGTTAATAGACGAAATTGGAAACGATATTGATTTTGTGATTTTGGATACCGTGCATAATCTTCCTGGAGAAATTTTAGATTTTCTGGTTGTTTTGCCCTATTTGGCAGATAATGCTGTTGTTTGTCTACATGATGTCAGTTGTCATCAAAGTCCCAATTCTCATTTTTCATACGCTACAGGCGTATTATTTTCTTCAGTTGTAGCCGATAAAATGTTGAATTTTTTACCGAATGAAAATGAAACTTATAAATCACGTTATGCCAATATTGCTGCCTTTCAAATTAATTTTCAAACAATGAAAAATATTTATAATGTGTTTTTATCATTGACACTTCGTTGGACACATTTGCCTAATCAAGAACAATTTAATTCTTATTCTCAATTTTTTTTGAGAAATTATTCGCAAGATTTATATTCTATTTTTATAGAATCGGCAAAAATGAATATCTACAATTTAACTCATAGGAGTTGATAAGTTGAAGGTAGCCTTTTACACTTTAGGTTGTAAGGTTAATCAATACGAAACAGAGGCAATGCAAAAACTTTTTGACGCGGCAGGTTATGAAATTTCAAGCGAAATTGAAACTGCTGATATTATAGTTGTAAATACTTGCACGGTTACTTCTTTGAGTTCGCAAAAATCCCGCCAAATTATAAGACGTGCGGCGCGGGCAAATGAAAACGTCGTGCTTGTTGTGGTTGGTTGTTACGCGCAAAATCAGCCGGAAGAAATTTCTAAAATTGAAGGCGTCGATATAATCATTGGAACTGCCGAACGTACAAAGATAGTTGAACTCGTCGCGCAGGTTTTAAAAAATCGTAACGAAAAAATTTTGACTGTCAGCAAAGTCGAAAATATTTCTGAATTTGAAGAATTGCCACATGCTCCGCATCGTACCCGCGCTTTTCTAAAAATTGAAGACGGTTGCAATAATTTTTGTTCGTATTGCATAATTCCATTCGTACGCGGCAGAGTTCGCTCGCGCAGTCTTGAAAGTATCCGCGCCGAATGTTTGCAACTTAAAAATTCCGGCTACAAGGAAATTGTTTTGACAGGGATACACATTGGCGCGTACGGCAAAGATTTTCACGACGGTACAAATTTGGTTGACGCGGTAAAAACTGTTTTAGAAACTGCTAATCCTGCGCGACTGCGTTTAGGCTCGATTGAATCAACTGAAATGACTGACGAACTTATAAATTTAATGAAAAATGACAGCCGAATTTGCAACCACGTACATTTGCCCCTGCAAAGTGGCAGTGATGAAATTTTAAAACTTATGCACCGCCCGTACACCACAAAAAATTTTTCTGAATTGACGGCGCGTCTTGTTGCCGAAATTCCAAATATTTCCATTGGTACTGATTTAATTGTTGGTTTTCCAAAAGAAACTGAAGAAAATTTTTCTGAAACTGTGGAATTTATAAAAAGTCAGCCGTTCAGCAAAATTCACGTGTTCCCTTTTTCGTTGCGTGAAGGTACGGTTGCCGCCGGTATGAAAAATCAAGTTGAAGCGCAGACAAAAAAAATTCGCACTAATCGTGCGCTTGAAATTTCAGCTGAAAAAGAAAAAAGTTTTGCTGAAAAATTAATTGGGCAAACTGTAGAAATTATCGCCGAAACTGAAGAAAACGGCTTGATTGACGGCTTGACAAAAAATTATGTGCGCGTGTATGTTCCCGCCAATGAAAATATTAAACTCGGCGAATTTGTAACTGTCAAAGTTGAAAAAATTTTTAGAAACGGCGTTTTAGCAAATACGCGGGACTAATTCTCCAACAGGCATATCGACTATTCTTAATCCGCCAATATTTGTATGAAGTCCAACTTTACCTTGAAATTTTTCTGTAACTTCGCCGATTGCCGCCGCGTTTTTGCCGTATTCAAAATTTTTCATAATGTCAAGAATTTTTTCGGCAGAATCAGCCGGTACAACAGCAATAATTTTCCCTTCGTTGGCAAGTTCGAGCGCGTCAAATCCCAAAATATCACAGACGCCGCGCACTTCCTCACGAATGGGGATTTTTTTTTCTTCCAAAATAATTCCAACATTCGCCGCCGCCGCAATTTCATTTAAAACAGCCGCAATTCCGCCGCGTGTAGCGTCGCGTAGCATTGCAATTTTCGGCTCAATTTTCAACATTTCAAAAATCATTTTATTAAGCGGCGCACAATCAGATTTAATATTTTCAGGAAGTTGCAAGCCGTGCCTTTCAGATAAAATAGTTGCCGCGTGATCTCCAACAGTACCGGAAATTAAAATTTTCATACCTGCGCGAACATTTTTAGCAGAAATGTCAACGCCGCTAATTAATTCACCAATTCCCGCCGTGTTAATAAAAATCCCGTCAGCTTGCCCTTTACCAACAACTTTTGTATCGCCCGTAACAATTTTCACGCCCGCCTCATCAGCCGCCGCCGCCATTGAATTTACAATTTTTTTTAAATCTTCAAAGTCAAAGCCTTCCTCAATAATCGCTCCAACTGAAATATATTTTGGAATTGCGCCGGTAACTGCCAAATCGTTTACAGTGCCGCAAATTGACAGCTTGCCGATATTTCCGCCGCGAAAAAATAACGGGCGTATCAAGTAACTGTCAGTTGTCATTGCAAGGTTGCCGAGTTTTGCGCCGTCGTGCAATTCGTTCAAAAATTCGTTGTCAAACGCGGGTAAAATTATTTCTTTGATTAAATCTGCGCTTAACTTGCCGCCCGCGCCGTGCGCCATTGTTATTTTACTCAATCAAAAATTCCTCCAGAAAAATTTTTAATATCCCAATGGATCCGCGCCGTATTTATTGTATCCCACTGTTCCTCTAAAAAACAAAATATAAATTCCAAAAAGAAAATTTACAATCGGAATCAGCGTTAAAAGCATGAACCAGCCGCTCCTGTTTAAATCGTGAAGTCTGCGAATTGCCGCCATAATCGTTCCAATAGTCAACGGCAAAGTTACAATCGCCGACATAATGTACATTAAAGTACTTTCAGCACTGCCTGTCAATAAAGCCGCAATAAATCCAACTATGAAATTTAAAACAAATGACGCAGCCGAAAAGCCGATAACATATTTCAAATAAGCCAGCCGGTTAAGTCTTCCCTTTGTTGTAAAAATTTTCTCTAACATAAAAAATTTCCTCCTCAAAATTTTAATTAAAATTGCACTAAGTTTGTCGCCCGCGTCGTGCGCCATTGTTATTTTATTAAATTAAAAATTCTAAATCCGGTCTAAATTTTTCTCATTGCAGAAATTTTAAATGCAGTCCATTCTTCCTTACGAATAAGAATAGCTTTTCCTGCGTCAATTAAATTTTGGGCAAATTCACTTACCAATCTAACCAATTTTAATTTTTTTGAAACAATATAAAACATTCCTTTATCGCCATCAGTGTAGGGATAGGATTCTTTTATATAAATTTTTTCATTTTCATCCGTGTAGGCGTCTAAAAGTTTATTGTTTTCTTCGATTAAAACTTTTTCAGTTAATTTTTTTGACATAGTTCCAACTCCGTAATTTTATGAAAATTTAAAGTTCCCGTATTTGTACCACGCCGCGCAGACGCCCTCAACCGAAATCATACAAGGTCCGACGGCGTGCAACGGCTGACAAGCTTTACCAAAAAGTTTACAATCAGTCGGTTTGCAAATTCCGCGCAAAACTTCACCGCAACGACAAGCGGTATTTTTTTTGACGGGTTTAATTTCAAGCGGCAAAATTTTTTCAATATCAAAATCTGCAAATTCCTCACGAACTTTTAAGCCGGAATTTTTAATTGTACCTAAGCCGCGCCAATCTGAGTCAACAGTTTCGTAAACCTGCGCGAGGATTCTTTGCGCGGCAATATTGCCTTCAGTTTTGACAACGCTTTTATATTCGTTGCAAACTTCAGCGCGTCCTTCGTCAATCTGTTTCAACAAATTTATCAACGCCAATAAAATTTCTTCCGGATCAAATCCCGCAACTACGCTCGGTACTTTCAAAAATTCAAAAACTTTCGTACCCGTTACAACCGCCACATGACCCGGCAATAAAAAGCCGTCCACTTTTACCGCAGAATCTGCAAGCAACATTTTTAAAGCCGGCGGAACTAATTTTTGCGCCGAAAGGAAAAATAAATTTTTTAAGCCCAAATTTTTTGCAGATAAAATTGTTGCCGCCGCAGTCGGCGCGGTTGTTTCAAATCCTACCGCCAAAAAAATTACGCGCTTGTTTGGATTTTCAGCCGCAATTTTTAAACAGTCCAGCGGCGAATAGATTATTTGCACATTTGCGCCGTTAGCAGATTCTTCAGCCAAATTTGAAAAACTTCCAGGTACTTTTAACATATCGCCAAAAGTTGCAATTATTGTATCCGAAATTTTAGAATATGCAACAGCTTTATCAATAAAATCATCATTGGTAACGCAAACAGGACAGCCGGGACCGGAAACCAATTCAACATTCGGCGGCAAAATATTTCTGATACCTGAGCGAAAAATTGCAACAGTATGAGTACCGCAAACTTCCATAAAGCGCAAATTTTTTTTACCCTGCGCAAGGGTTTTAATTTTTTCAATCAAATTCATAATGAGAACACCGTACGCGGCGCGCCGTTCATTTCCGCTATTAAAGCGTCGCGCAGTTTTAATTCTTCCGCGTCAATAATTTGCATTGCAAAGCCCGCGTGTACCAAAACATAATCGCCGACTTTCGCCTCCGGTAACAACATTAAACTTGCCGAACGTTTCACGCCCGCGCGTTCCACCGTTGCCAAACTTTCTTTTACTTCAATAACTTTTGCAGGAAATGCCAGACACATTTTCTAACCTCCATAAAAAATTTACAGGTAAAAATTCAAGTTCAATGGCAAAATTCCTGCTTTACCTAAACTTGACAAAAATTTCACGCCGGTTATCATAAATTAAAAAATTTTGGGAGTTGTTAGAATTGACAAAAATAATGTTGACGCGGCACGGAAAAACCGCGTGGAATGAAATTAGAAAAGTACAAGGACATTCAGATATTGAATTGACGGCGGAGGGAATTGAACAGGCTGAACTTTTGGCGAAAAATTGCCCGCTTGAAAAAGTTTCTGCAATTTATTCCAGTGATTTAAGCCGCGCTAAAACTACCGCCGAAATTTTGGCGCAAAAATTTAATTTAACCGTGCAACTTGAAAAAAATCTGCGCGAAGTAAATTTTGGCGATTTGGAAGGAAAAACTTTAGCAGAATTTGAAAAAGCCGACCCGCAAAATTTTTATAATTTTTTCAACAAGCCCGACGAACTCAAAATTAAAAACGCCGAAACTTTTCAAGAATTGCAAGCCCGCGCTTTTTCCGCCGTAAAAAAAATTATCGCCGCGCACCACGACGAAAATATTATAATCGTAGCACACGGCGCAATTAATCGTACAATTCTTTGTTCAATTTTAGAAATTCCAATTCGCAAAATGTGGAGCTTGAGCCAATTTAACACCGCCGTAAATCTTATTCGCTACGACGAAGGATTTTTTACCGTCGATTTAATTAACAGCACAGCACACCTCGCGCAGAATTTATCTTAATCTGAACCATTGTACCCAATAATATTGATATTTAGATTTAGCCTCGTAAACGCAGGCAATTCCCATTTCGTTGTAATTTGGATAAAGAATATTTTTTCTGTGCGAAGGCGAATTCATCCACGCGCTAACAACTTGTTCAGCAGATTTTGCGCCGCCGTTGATATTTTCGCCAATTTTTTTATACGTGCCTTTTTCAGTAACGGTATTAAAATTACTGCCGTCGGGGCGATTGTGTGAAAAATATCTGACAGTTTCATTCGCACGAATCATAGCACACCTTGATAAATCTTCCGCCAAAATTAACGGCTGAAGATTTTTTTTGGCGCGCTCAATATTCACAAGGCGCAAAACTTGTTCGGCGTAATTGGAATTAATCAAAGTATTTGGATTTTCGCCGACAGCGTGCATAAGATAAATTTCTATAGTAGTTGTACCGTCAGAATTTATAAATGTAGCCTCAACAATAAAATCGCCCGGGATTTTTGGACGAATGCAAAATTGCCCGTCTGAACGCCGAATAATTTCAGCAATATTTGTATCGCTGATTCTGAAAGTTACCCTTTCGCCTGGAAATCCCCATAATTTACCAACTCTGCAAGTATATTCTCTGTCGAAATTTGCCGCGCTTACAACTGCTGCAACACTTAAAATCATAACCGGTAAAATTAAAAACTTTTTCATAGCAATATCTCTCAAAAATCAACTGTCAATTTCGTTATTAAAAAACTGCAGTTAAATTGCTTGCATAAACGCTACTTAAAATTTCTAAAAAAATTCCGCGCCCGTAACCAAAATTATTTCAGTTCGTGGCAGCGGAAAAATTTTAATCGTCAATCGAAGTTTTAATTTCTTCCATTGTGTAAGCCTCTATAATATCGCCTTCTTTAAAGTCCCTAAAATCTACAAAAGAAATTCCGCATTCGTAACCGGCGGCAACTTCCTTGACTTCATCTTTAAAGCGGCGCAATGAATCAAGCACGCCGTCAAAAACTTCAACATTGTCGCGCAGGAGTCGAACTTTTGAATTGTTGTAAATTTTGCCTTCCAAAACATATGAACCGGCAACCAACGCCTTTGAAAATTTCATAACCTTGCGAATTTCAACGCGCCCTTGAATAACTTCCTTGAATTTCGGCGCAAGTAAGCCGCTCATTGCCGCCTTAACGTCGCCAATAGCATCATAAATTACGCGGTACGTGCGAATGTCAACATTTTCAGTATCAGCAATTTTGCGGGCGTTGTTATCGGGGCGAACATTAAACGCAATGATTAAAGCATTCGCCGCGCTTGCCAGCATAATATCAGATTCATTAACCGCGCCAACGCCGCTATGTAC
The DNA here is from genome assembly GCA_937915725.1 of uncultured Selenomonadales bacterium. GTDB lineage: Bacteria > Bacillota > Negativicutes > Selenomonadales > Selenomonadaceae > Quinella. Next base: position 2,585 of record CALGGV010000091.1, on the reverse strand, counting down.
AATTTTAACGCGCACTTCGTCATTTTTTTCATTGAGTTGTAAAAGTGAACCGGACAACGCCTCAATGGAGCCTTGAACGTCAGCTTTAACAACAATATTTAAATCTTTGATAGTGCCGGCTTTAATTTGGTTGAATAAATCGTCCAGCGAAACTTTTTTAGATTTGATTAATTCGTTGCGTTGAATTGCAAGGCGGTGTTCGGCAATAGATTTAGCGGTTTTTTCGTCAAGAGCCGCCAAAATATCGCCCGCCGCCGGTACGTCATTTAATCCCAAAACTTCAACGGGAACACTTGGACCGGCTTTTTTGACATTATCGCCGCGGTCGTTAATCATTGCGCGAACTCTGCCATAAGTTGTACCGGCTACAATGTGATCTCCAATTCTCAAAGTACCGTTTTGAACAAGGACGGTTGCAACTGCGCCGCGCCCTCTGTCAAGTTGCGCCTCGATAATTACGCCGCGTGCGTCTCTGTTTGGATTAGCTTTTAATTCCTGTAAATCTGCAACAAGCAAAATCATTTCAAGCAAGCCGTTAATATTTTGGCGTTTTTTAGCTGAAACTTCAACCATAACAGTATTGCCGCCGTAATCGTCGGAAATTAATTCGTAGTCCATTAATTCACGTTTAACTTTTTCCGGATTTGCGCCGGGCTTGTCGATTTTGTTAATTGCAACGATAATTGGAACATTCGCCGCCTTAGCGTGGTTAATAGCCTCGACAGTTTGCGGCATAACGCCGTCATCAGCTGCAACAACCAAAACTGCAACGTCGGTAACCTGCGCGCCGCGTGCTCTCATTGCGGTAAAAGCCTCGTGTCCGGGCGTGTCAAGGAAAACAATTTTTCTATCGTTGCACATAACTTGATACGCGCCAATGTGTTGAGTAATACCGCCAGCCTCTGTGGCAGTAACGGCAGTTTGACGAATTGCATCAAGCAAAGAAGTTTTGCCGTGGTCAACGTGTCCCATAACCGTAACAACGGGCGGGCGCGGTTTCAAAGATTTAGGGTCGTCTTCAATTTCCGGAATAAGCGTCGGGTCGACTTCCGGCGGTAACTCTTCAACTGTTACTCCAAATTCTAACGCTACAACTTCCGCTGTATCAAAATCAATTTCTTGATTGATATTTGCCATAACTTTCATTTGCAAAAGTTTTTTGATAATTTCAGACGCGGTACAACTCATTTTACTTGCAAGGTCTTTAACTGCGATACTTGAAGGAATTTTAATATGAGTAGGGCGTGCAATTTCTACTTTATGAACGGGCGCGGGTTGTGGACGCGGTTTTTTCTTTGGGCGCGGCGGACGATTTATGGGTTGATTTTGAGTTTGTGCCTGTTGTTGATTTTTAGCGATAGTGGCGGCGTTTTTATTACGGCGATTACGGCTGCGATTTTGAGTACGTCCGCCATCTTCGCGGCTGCTGTCACGATTTTTACGCTCGGTGCGCTCGCCGCGTTCTTGGCGATTTTCGCTACGTTCGCCGCGTTCTGCGCGTTCAGTACGTTCAATTTTATTTTCTTCACGTGCCGAACGTTCTTGGCGATTTTCACGATTAGGGCGTTCAGCTTTACCTTCATAATTTTGACGTTCGCCGCGTTTTTCATCACGTGCAGGACGTTCCCTGCGAAATTCACGCGGTTTATTTTCCTGTTCACGCGGTTTAATTTTTTCTTCAGATTTTTGAACATTAGCGGCTGGCGTTTCGGTTTTTTGCGCGGGTTTTTCAGCGATTCTTTCAACACGGGTTACAGGTCTTTCAACACGTATTGGCGGTCTTGATTCAGTTTTTTTGGCAGGATCAGCCGTTTTAGGTTTAAATTCGATTTTTGGTTTATCAGTATAATTTCTAGGCGGTCGCGCAGGTTTAGCGGCGATTTTTGGCGGATTTTCTACTTTTGGTGGAGTCTCAACTTTTGGCGGGGTTTCCGGCTTAACTTCAGCCGGAGTTTCAACCGCCGGTTTACGACGTGCAAAAGTTTCTTTCAACATTGTATAAACTTCTTCGCCGACTGCGCTAAAACGATTAGCAACTTTGATTTTGCGTTTTTTCAAAAAATCTAAAAGAAATTGATTATCCTGGTTAAATTCCTTAGCCAGCTCAAATATTCTGTACTTCGTGTTTTTTGGTGTTTTCGACATAGAGCCACCCCCGGTAATTTTTTTTAAAGAAGTTTCGTTTGCATTATATTTAGCTCCTTTTCAGAAGGTTAATTAAATTTATTTCTCCGCCACCGCCTCAAAAATTTTGTCGTAAATTTCGGCGGGCAGAGCAGTTTTAAAAGATTTATCCATTTTGCGGCGTTTAAGATTTTCAGCCGCGCAATTTTCGTTTTTGCAGATATACGCACCGCGCCCGTTTGCCTTGCCGGTAAAATCCAAAATAAAATTGCCTTCGAGCGTCCTTACTACGCGCAAAAGTTCAGATTTATGCTTACTTTCTCTGCAACTTACGCAACGGCGCATTTGAGTTTGTTTGCTAGATTGTTTTTTCAACGCGCCGTCACCTTATTCCTCAAAAGGATTATCGCCGAAAGGATTTTCTTCAACAGGTTTAATCGGCGCAATTTTTTTCTTTGAAG
>CALGGV010000090.1 GCA_937915725.1 uncultured Selenomonadales bacterium | reverse complement strand
TCGAAAATAATTTGAGGTAAAAAAATGATAACGCAACCAATGGAAATTGAAAATCGCAGTTTTGAAATAATTTATCCCTATATAAAAAATTTAAATCTGCGCGACGATGAAAAGAAAATTTACTCAAGGATAATACACGCGGCAGGCGATGTCGAATACGCGCCAATAAGATTGAAAGTGCAAAGGCGGTAAATTTGCGCCGTTGTATCGAAAATAATTTGAGGTAAAAAAATGATAACGCAACCAATGGAAATTGAAAATCGCAGTTTTGAAATAATTTATCCCTATATAAAAAATTTAAATCTGCGCGACGATGAAAAGAAAATTTACTCAAGGATAATACACGCGGCGGGCGACGTCGAATACGCGCCAATAATTAAAATTTCTGAAACGGCGATTGAAAGTGCAAAGGCGTCAATTCTGCGCGGCGCAAATATTTTTACTGACGTTGAAATGGTACGCACGGGAATTAACAAGCGCACTTTAAAAAAATTCGGCGGCGAAGTCTTTTGCAAAGTTGCTGACGACGAAATTAAAGAAATTGCAGCACGTGAAAAAATTACCCGTTCAATGGCGGCAATGAGAAATTTCGGCGAAAATCTTAACGGCGCGGTAGTGGCGATTGGCAACGCTCCTACTGCGCTTTTTGAAGTTTTGCGCCTTGTCAATGAAGAAAATATTTTACCCGCCGTGATTATTGGTGTACCGGTAGGATTTGTCGGCGCGGCTGATTCTAAGGCTGCTCTTTTCGCACAAAAAAAAGTTCCTTTCGTAACCGTTGAAGGTACAAAGGGCGGCAGTCCCATTGCCGTTGCTGCCGTTAATGCAATTCTGTATCTTTTGGACAATTCCAGAAATTAAAAAATTCCGGCGCAATTTCAATTCACAGCCGGAATTAAAAATAAATCTTTGGAGCAGGGATCAACCTGCTTTTTTTGTTTAAGTAACTGATTAAAAAAATATCATCTGAAAACGCGGCTGATTCTTTCTTTGATATTCTGCAAAAGATTTTTCAGCCAATCCGGTACAGGTATTCCCAAACGTTCAGCATTTTCAAGGATAGAAAGTAATTCGTGTACCAAAATTATTGCCACTATGAAATTTCTGATTTGCATTCCTATTGTTTCAGATTCATCAAGTGCATTCGCTACCATTATAATCAGCAGGAAAATAATTTTCAGTGCTAAATAGCGAGCGGCAACCCCGCCTGTCAAATTTTTTTCATATATTCCGCAACCGATAATTATTAAATAATCCAAAATCATAACAATCAACAATATCTTTAAAATTCCGTTGACTTCGCCCAAAATTCCGGACTCGTTCAAATTTTCAACCAAATTATCTGAATAGCCGAATATATTGCTGTTTTTCAGTTCTGTTTTGCACATTTCAATTTTTTGTTCGTATTCGCTTTTAATTTCTTCGTCAATATCTTTTTCAAGCTCCAGATATTTTGTAAAATCTTTCAGTGCATTTTCGTACTTATTGGCGGCTGTATCTTCAGGCAAACTCAAATAGGTTTCACCGCGCCATTTATACGCAGTTGCAAAAGTTTTGTCCATTTCTATAGCTTTATCAAAATCTGCTATTGCTTCTTCATATCTTTTCAGTTGAAATTTAGTGTAGCCGCGATTGGCGTACACCAGATAATCAACAAAACCTAAATCAATAGCCTTATCATATTTATTTAAAGACTCCAAGTAATTATCTTGAAAAAATTCAATTTCGCCCAAATAAAAATACGCCTCACCGTAATTTTCATCAAGAGAAAGAGCATCATTTATAGAATCCCTTGCACTGTCATATTCTTCAGACGATATATATTTTTGAGCGGCTAAAAGATAATTTGTCTTAGCCTCTTCGATTTTACCTTGTTTCCGGTAGACAAGCGCGCGCCCTTGATAAGCCATTCCAAAATCTGAATCAAGCTGAATGACTTTATTAAAATCGTTTAAGGCGTCCTCATATTTTTCTAAATAGCAATAATCCAAGCCGCGCCCGATATAAGCCGATAAATTTTCATAATCCAGATCAAGAGCGTTAGTAAAATCTTGTACCGATAAATCGTAATTCTCATTTTGAAAACTTCTTTGCCCTGCTTCAATAAAATATTTTATTGCTTCCTCATCTTGATCTTGAGCACGATAAAGCCACGCAAGCCCTCTGTAAGGATTTGAAGTATCTTTATCAAGCGAAAGTGAAGTATTAAAATTTTCTTCAGCAAGGGAGTAGTTTTTCAATTCATAGTAAGCCCAAGCGAGAGAGCAATAATAATCCGCATTGTTGTTTTCAATCGAAATTGCCGCCTTATATTCGTTAACCGCCTCTTGATATTTTTTGGAATTGTAATAATTTTCGCCTTGATTAAAATGTTTTTCAGATTCTTCATTTGCAAAGGCAATTTGTAGCGGTAAAATCACAAGTGCAACCGCAATAAAAATCGCCGCCAAATATGACAAAAAATTATTTCTCAAAAACATAACAATAACTCCTTTAAAATGTTGATAAACTTTTTTTAGATTCGATAAAGCGTTTGTTAAATCCTTTGTATTATTAATTTTGGAGGAATGGAAATGCAAAAAAATTTTCCACGAATAATAATAGCGGCAACGCAGAGCGGCGCGGGCAAAACTACCATTACAAGCGGAATTTTGGCGGCGTTAAAAAAACGCGGCTTAGACGTTCAACCTTACAAAGTTGGACCGGATTATATTGATACGGGATTTCACGAAATTGCAAGCGGTAAAACTTCACATAATTTGGACAGTTGGTTAATTGGAGAAAAAACGCTCTCCGAGAATTTTTTTATGCCCAAAAACGCCTCTAAAATCGCCGTTATTGAGGGTGTAATGGGTCTTTACGATGGTGGACTAGGAGGCGTGTCTTCAACCGCCCTAATTTCGCTTATTTTGCGTGTTCCTGTCATTTTAGTTATCGATGTTAAAAGTATGGGGACTTCGGCGGCGGCTGTTGCCTTAGGTTTTCGTGAATTTGACAAAAATATAAATTTGGCGGGCGTGATTTTAAATCGTGTAGGCTCAGATTCTCACAAAAAAATTATAGTTGACGCGCTGGAAAAAATTAATATCAAATGTTTTGGAGCGATTAAACGCAATTCAGAATTTGTTTTGCCGGAAAGACATTTGGGGCTTGTACCGACGGCTGAAAATAATTTTTCTGAAGTAATAGAAAAAATCTGCGCGACGGTAGAAAGTGAACTTGATATTGATAAAATTATTGAAGTGGCAAATTCTGCGCCCGCAATGTCAATAAAAAATTCCCTTTTGCCTACTGCCTCTTGCCTACTGCCTAAAATAGCCGTTGCAAAGGACGCGGCTTTTAATTTTTACTATGAAGAAAGTTTGAACGAATTGGAAAAACTCGGCGCGGAAATTGTTTACTTCAGCCCGCTTGACGATGAAAATCTTCCCAAAAATATCAGCGGTTTAATAATTGGCGGCGGTTTCCCTGAAATGTTTGCAGAAAAACTTCAATCAAATAAAAAAATCCGCGCGGAAATTCGGACGGCGGCTGAAAACAATTTGCCGATTTACGCTGAATGCGGCGGCTTTATGTACCTTATGAACTCGATAACAGATTTTAGCGGGAAAAATTTTGAAATGTGCGGCGTAATTCCTGCGCGTGCGGTTATGACTGATAAATTACAAATGGTAGGATATATTGAGGCGGAAATTTTGAGCGATTGTATAATTGGCAAGGCGGGCGATAAAATTCACGCGCACGAATTCCATT
>CALGGV010000089.1 GCA_937915725.1 uncultured Selenomonadales bacterium | reverse complement strand
TCAAAAATTTCATTAATCAGTTCAACCAATTTATTTAAATCGACTTGCGCCGCGTCATAAGTTTCATTATTAAAATCTGTCTGCGAATCCATTTAGCTCGCCTCCTTTTTCCGCAATAAAAAATAAATTCGTTAATTGCCGCGCTATTCCTGCCACAAGTATTTTCTAATCGACTGGTCAAAAATGCTAAGAAAATAAATATTTTTATCTTTGTCGATATAAGCGGCGGCGCGTTTGTACATTTTACCTTCAATAAACGGGCTGTCGCAACTTGCAACGCTGATTATAACAGTAACTTTTTTTGCAGATTCAAAATCCGGCTCTTGAGGCGTAGCTGTATTTGTAGCGCGGTCGAAAGTTTGAGTTACCATTTCGCCGCGTTCGCCGTAAACTTCAACGCTTAAATTTTTTAATCTGTCAGATGAAGGCGTTGAAACAGAAATTTTAAATTGCACGCCGTCTTCAATTTCCGGAATATCTTTTACTGCCTCAAATAAAGCACTATCGGCGGCGTTTTGTAATTCGTGTTCAGCTCGAAAATTTGTAATTCCACGCGCATAATTTGCCTCAAATTCTTGAATACCTTTAATAAAAATTGTGGCAACCAGTAAAAGGCAAAGTCCAACGATTGTAAAAAAGCCGCGTTCATTCATAGAGAAATTTTAAAATCTGTGCAGGCGGGCATATAAACCGCCGTAGAAAATTTAACTTTTTGATTGGTAACAAGACTTTGCATCTCCAAAGTTATATGAAGAACATTTTTTGCAATTTCAGCAAATTCAAACTGTGTAACGGTTGTATCGCCGTAAAAATTGCCGCCGGTTATGGGATTAGAATTGTAATTATCCTCAACCCTTTTTGAAATGATATGATAATTATCGACGGTATAGCGGCGCGTGTCCAAAACTTCCCGCAAATAGTGTTTTGGATAATCTGTAACTTTCATATTGTCAATCGTGGAATAAACAAACATTATTTCATAAAATTCTTGTCCTGAACTGTAAGCGGCGACTTTTTTTACTGTTACGGCTTGAGCGGCGCGGGCATCGGCTGTGATTCTGTCAATAACTTCTTGTGCCTCTGTTTCCAAAACATAATCTGCAACTTGTTCCCGCGCAATTTTCGCCGCAGTCAAAGTCAAAGTAACAAGCGCATACAACAACAAAATTAAAAGCGGCAATGCAATTACAAATTCTGCAAGGATAAAGCCGCGTTCATTCAATTTAATTTTCATTTGAAATTTCCCCGCCGGTCTGATATATTGTTTTTGTAGATTCTAAAATTTCAGTTTTGCCGTTGACAGTCCATTCAACTTTTACAGTAACTTTGGAGCCGTTGAAACTTTTTGAAATTTTAAATTCAATCGGCGTTGAATTTTCACTCATACCGTTGTAACTTTTTAAATCTTCGGCGGGTATGTTAATATTTGCGCCACTTTCCAAAATTGCAAATTGTTCATTCGCAAGATTTATCGCCGTAAAATAAAGCGTGGAATTTCTTTGTTGGACTTTTGAATTTGCGTTTAAAATTATCGTTGCCATGATTGAAACTATCAGCGTTAAAAAAATCGCACTCAAAAACATAAATCCGCGCTCAGTATCTTTTAACATAATCGCCACTAACTCGCCCGACAGTATCAATATAAATATAGGCATTATCGCCGGATTTTGAATTTAAAGTAAAAGTCTTTGAATTTCCTAAGTTTGAAAGATTTAACTTTAAAAGTGAATCGCCGTGTTCAAATTCAAGTTCTATGTCATTTGATAAATTGTGGCGATAATTTGGCGAAGAAGTTACAGCGGGGCGCATCATTTGATAACGATTTCGCGCAGATTTATTTGAATAATATTTACTGTAAAGCCAAAATTCAATATTACCACTTCCGGAATTATCAAAGTTTTGGAAAATTCCGCTGTTGAAAGTTGAAGATTTACCGATTGAACGCGCAAAATTTAATTCGCTGTACAAATGTTTCATTTCATAGTCAAGATAAACTTTGTTAAGGATAATTCGCATTCTCGGCAGGGCAACAGTTGAAAAAATCGCAATTATCCCGACAACCAAAATAATTTCTAAAGTAGCAAAACCGCGCTGATTTTTAAATTTATTCATAGCGGTTGCAGTATATCAGAAAAAATTCATAAAGTAAAGGAGGTTGACGCCGTGAAAATAATCGTGGCGATTGACAGTTTCAAGGGAAGTTTAAGCAGTTTGGAGGCAGGGCGCGCCGCAGAAATTGGAATAAAAAAAGCCGCGCCAAATGCTGAAGTGAAAATTTATCCGTTGGCGGACGGCGGCGAAGGAACCGGCAAAATTTTAACTGAAGGGCTCGGCGGCAAAATTAAAAGTGTAAAAATTACCGGCGCACTCGGTAAAAGGATGAATGCCGAATTTGGAAAAATTGGAAATTTGGCGATAATCGAAATGGCAAGTGCGGCTGGTCTTTCACTTGTACCGGAAAATTTGAGAAATCCTTTGCGCACTACAAGTTTTGGCGTCGGCGAATTGATTCTTGCGGCAGTTCATGAAGGTTGCCGAAATTTTATCATAGGAATTGGCGGCAGTGCCACGAATGACTGCGGATTGGGAATGTTGACGGCGTTGGGATTTAATTTTGGCAGTGGAATTTTTGGCAGGGATTTAGCGCACGTCAAGAAAATTGAAAGTGAAAAAGTTCCGCCGGAAATTTTCGACTGCAAATTTAGAATTGCCTGTGATGTAAAAAATCCTTTGACCGGCGAAAATGGTTGCTCGGCAGTTTACGCGCCGCAAAAAGGCGCAGATTCAAATACCGTTGAAAAAATGGACGGCTGGATTAAAAATTTTGCCGAACTTGCTTTACAAAATTTGAAAATCGAAAATAAATCAGTTGAAGGCGACGGCGCGGCGGGCGGCTTAGGTTTTGCCTTCAGAACATTTTTGCACGGCGAATTGGTACCGGGTGTTGATTTAATTTTGGATACGCTGAAAATTTCGGACGATTTAAAAGACGCCGATATTTTAATAACCGGTGAAGGTTTAATCGATAATCAAACTTTGCAGGGAAAAGCTCCGGCGGGCGTTGCTATACTTGCTAAAAGCCTCAATCCAAAAATTAAAGTTGTGGCGATAGGCGGCGGCGTAAAAAATATTGACACAAACTCAAATATTGACGCGGTATTTTCAATTCTGCGCGAGCCAATGACTTTAGAGGCGGCAATGCAAAAATCAACAGCTGAAAAAAACATTTCTGTAACGCTTGAAAATATTTTTAATCTTATTCAATAAAATTTTTCTTTAGAATTTATTTGTAAATCCTGTAGAAATTTAAATATCGACGGCTGAAAAAATATTTCTGCAACGCTTGAAAATATTTTTAATCTTATTC
>CALGGV010000088.1 GCA_937915725.1 uncultured Selenomonadales bacterium | reverse complement strand
TTCGATTGGCAACAACATTTGAATTTTAATTTGAAAGAAATTGACGCGGCAGAAAAAATTATCCTGCGGTATGTTCAATCGATTATCGGCAAAGAATTAAACGCCGTGAAATTCATTCGGCAACTTGAAAATCTGTAAAAAAATTAAGGAAGTGTAAAGCGCACTTCCTTTTTTGTTACCTAAAAAAGTTTTGACGGCTTACTCAAGCGGTGGTATAATTGACTTGGTTAAAAATCAAAAAACCGGAGTAAACCGTTGCTTGCATTATAACTTACTCCGGCGAAAATTTCAAGGGAGGTTTTTAAAATGACTAAAATTGAAAGAATGCATGAAGAAAGGATTAACGCCCTAGACAGGCGCGTGGACGTTTTGTCTGTAAAAGTTGATGCGCTTAGTTCCAAAATTGATAACTTCATTACAGAATCAAGGCGCACGGCTGACAGACAAGACGCAAGAATGCAACAATTAGAGCAACGTTGGGACAACACTTTAAAACATATTCAAAATTTAACTATTGTTTCGATAGTTGGAATTGTAACTATTGCCATTGCAACTATTGCGTTCGTTGTTACAAGATAAATTTGTTTAGGATAAAAAAATTAGGGAAGTAACAAAAATTACTTCCCTTTTTATTTTGGAAAAATTTTTAACCTTTCATCCACGGCGGCAAATCAATTAAGCCATCCTTATCTTGTTTCAAATTTTTAGGTTCTTGAGGTGTAGGCGTTTGTTGTTGCGGTTGTTGTTGCGGTTGAATTGGCGGATTATTTTGTATGGGAGGTTGCATATTTTGGAAATTATTATTTCTTGAAGGGTTAAAACCCGGAAAAGGTGTAATGATAGGTTGTCCCATTGGCGGTTGTGTAGTTTTACCGATAGGTTGCGAAGAAAGAATTGGAACAGATTCACCGGCAAAGCGCGTTGCAATAATTGTAACTCTTACAGTATCGCCCAATGTTTCGTCAATCGACATACCCCACATAATTTCAGCCTCAGAATCCGCCGCCTCTTGAATTGTGGTTGACGCCTCATTAACTTCAAACATTGTAAGCCCTTCATTAGAGCCCATAATATTGATTAAGACACTGCGTGCGCCCTGTATGCTGGTTTCCAATAATGGAGAGTCAATCGCTGCCTTAGCGGCGTTTACAGGGGCTTTTTCGCCGGACGCCTCGCCAATACCGATAAGCGCGGAGCCGGAATCTTGCATAATCGTTTTAACGTCAGCAAAATCCAAATTGACAATACCGGGCATTGTGATTAAGTACGAAATACCTTGAACACTTTGGCGCAAAACGTCGTCGGCAATACGAAAAGCCTCAGTTACAGGCATTTTTTTATCAACAACCTGCAAAAGTTTATCATTAGGAATTGTAATTATTGTATCGACACTGCGGCGCAAATTTTCAATTCCCATATCAGCATTTCTTTTCCGGCGCGGACCTTCAAAAGTAAATGGACGAGTAACAACGCCGACAGTCAACGCGCCAATTTCCCGTGCACACGCCGCAATTACCGGCGCGGCTCCTGTACCTGTGCCGCCGCCCATTCCCGCCGTTATAAAAACCATATCCGAGCCGTCAAGGGATTTTTTTATTTCTTCAATACTTTCTTGAGCGGCTTGTTCGCCTTTTTCGGGGCGTGCGCCTGCGCCGAGTCCGCGTGTTACTTTTTCGCCAATTCGGATTCTGCGCGGGGCTTGTGAAGTCAAAAGGGCTTGTGCGTCAGTATTTACAGCTATAAATTCCACGCCTTCCAGTCCAAGTGAAATCATTCGATTAACAGCATTACTTCCGCCGCCGCCCACGCCAATTACTTTGATTTTGGCAACTGCATTTAAACTGGTATCTTCAATTTCAAACACATTTTTTTCCTCCATATCTCAAAATTTATCTGACACTTTCTTCATTCTTAAAATTGCGATTTATTTTACTATAAAATTTTCATTTATGCTACATTAATTAAAAAAAATATTCAAGTGCTATATTTTTTTTCAGCAAAAATCAGCAGGGCGATATAGTATAATTTCAAGCCAAAAAATTTTCCCAACAAAATTAAAATTAATGCAAAAATTACATTCGTGAAAAAGCCGCTGATTAAAATATTCAAGTGCTATATTTTTTCAGCAAAAATCCTTTTATCACTGAAATATTTTTAAAGATTCTCAAGCCGAAAATCAGCAGGGCGATATAGTACAGTTACAAGCCAAAAAATTTTTCCAACAAAATTAAAATGAGTGCAAAAATTACATTCGTGAAAAATCCGCTGATTAAAATATTCAAGTACTATATTTTTTCAGCAAAAATCCTTTTATCACTGAAATATTTTTAAAAATTCTCAAGCCGAAAATCAGCAGGGCGATATAGTATAGTTTCAAGCCAAAAAATTTTCCCAACAAAATTAAAATGAGTACAAAAATTACATTCGTGAAAAATCCGCTGATTAAAATTTTATCGCTGAAATTTAAATTAATTTTTGCCGAAAAGCCGCCGCAAATTGAATCCAACGCCGCAAGCATTATTACTGCAAAAATTTCTTCATTCACGGGAACTTGAAAGGCATATCCTAAAAAAATCCCTATGATTAATCCTATTAAAGCCTTCATAAATTTTTTTCCTCAACAACACGTGCGAAAACGTGGCGGAAATTTCCACTGTACGGCGGAATGTAAACATTTTCCACGCTTTTAACGTCAATTTGAATTCCCCAAACTTTTAAAGCATCTTCGACGCCGCCGCGCATTTTGATTGAATTTGCAAGGGAGTTTTTATCGCCTATAGCAATAATTTCAAAGGGCGGCGCGGAGCGCACATTATTTACTGAAAGAGTTGGTCCCGCACAACGAATTTCACTTGTTGCGATTAATCTTTGTCCGTTGATTGAAATTGCCTCTGCTCCGGCGGCGCGCAATTCGTTTATAATTCGTAAAATATCTTCGTCGTGAATCACGTACAAATTTGGATTTTCGCCTATTCGCGCAGAAATATTGCTGTCGTCCATTCGCACAATTACGCCACTGCCTTCAAGCGCGGTTAAGCCGGCTTTTACCCTTAAATCTTCCATTGTTACAAGTTCTTCCGGCGAAATATCAAATTCTTCCTGCAGCATTAAAAATTTTTTCTTAAATTCGTCGCGTTCACTTTTTATTTTCAAAATTTCTGTAGAAAGTTCCTCAATTTTTTGATTTGGCGGTACAGTTTCAATTTCTTCTTCTTGGCGAAATTCGGTTGAAAGGATAAAGCCGACAATCACGCAAATGAAAGTTATCGACCAGCCCTCGCCTAAAATTTGGCGAATTTTTTCCATAGAAAAAAGCTCCCTTCAGTGAAAGGATTTTTCAAAATTCCTTAGCCCTTAATCCTTAAAATTACTGTGCAAGTTTTATAAAGGGCGCAGTATAATTAAAATCTACATATTCGACTTCGTGCGGATTAGCATCAAGATCCCTTAAAAAATCGTCTACAAGGTGCGCCTTTTCGTCCATGCGTTCAAGTTTGCCGATACGAATTTGCACGGCTCTTTCTGTGTCGGTGTAAGCAACGATATAATCTGCCGCAACAATCGCCACTTCAGAAATTTTATTTAAGGATTCGGCGTTGAGTTTTTGCAGAAATTCCAAAATTTTTTTCACAATGTCATCATCAATATCATCGCCAATATATTTATCTTGAACTTGAGAGCCGGTTATCATTGGAATTTTCATTTCGCGCAGATTTTTATAGCTGTCAATAATTTTGCCGTTTTTGTCTAAATCAAGGTAGCCGTAATCGCAAATAATCGTGGCAAGCGGTTTTCTTTCTTTGAGAGTAACTTCAAGCGTGTTTGGGACAATTCGGCGGACGGTTACACTTTCAATTCTTAAATCGTTTGAAAGGCGCGTTGTAACTTTGTCTGTTTCCAATTCAAAAATTGGCTCGCCAATGTAAATATCGCCAACTTTTAAAATATCTTCGACGGTTAATCTTTCTGCGCCGATAAGTTTAACATTTTTCAGCGTAAAAAATGGAACGTAAACGAAAAAGCCAATAATTGCGCCGCAAATCAGCAAAAAAATTATTCCCTTAAAAAGTCGCCGCCCACTTCGTCGAACTCGTTTAATCTTTGCCAAATTTTTTTACTCCTTAGAATTTTTTTACAGCATTTCTTTCTTTTGGCGCAAAAGAAATAAAAATACCAAAGAAAGAAAACATTCGCCCGCTTGCATAACAAAAAACGGAGTGCGGCGGGCGTCTCATTTTTTAACACATTATTTACGCCTTTTTATTAAAAATCGATTTTAAGGCAGGTAATTTTTAATTTTGATATAAGGGTATCGTAAAAGTTGCCGAAGGAGGCTTGTCGGGCTTATCAGCGCGCTTTATGGGCTGAATTTTTAACAATATCTTAAAAATCGGCAAGCGTTAAAATTTTTTCGCAGAGTTCAGGAAATTCAATACCGGCAGCGCGGGCGGCATCAGGTACAAGTGAAGTTTCAGTCATACCCGGTACAGAATTTACTTCAATGGCGTAAGGGATATTTTCTTCAGAAAGCATAACGTCAACGCGAGCAACTCCCGCACACTTGCAAATTTTGAACGCACTTACAGCTAACGCTTGCACTTTTTCGGTTAATTCGGCTGAAATTTCGGCGGGACAAATGTGCGTTGACGCGCCTTTTTTGTATTTCGTTTCGTAGTCGTAGCGACCGGTTGTTGTTGTAATTTCGATAACCGGCAACGCCTGCGCATTATCTTCAGTGCCGAAAACTGCGACGGTTAATTCACGCCCTTTGATAAATTCCTCAACCAAAATTTCATCGCCGTACTTGAAAGAATTTTCAATCGCAGGGGAAATATCCGCCGCCTTTTCTACAATTTCAACGCCGATACTGGAGCCTTGATTGGCGGCTTTAATTACAACCGGCAAGCCAAATTCATTTAAAACTTTTTCTGCTAAATTTTCATCTTTATCAGCAATTCGATAAACTTCAAATTTCGGCGTGTTAATATTTGCAAAGGCGAACATTCTTTTTGTAGCAACCTTGTCCATAGTCGTAGCCGACGCCAAAACGCCCGAGCCGGTGTATTTAATTCCCAACATATCTAAAGTACCTTGAAGTTGTCCGTCTTCGCCGTAAAGCCCGTGAACCGCGTTAAAAACAATTCCGCAATTTGAATTTAAAATATCTGCGGCAAAAGTTTTTGGGTTAAGTTCCATTGTTTCAACATTGTAATTTTTAGATTTTAAGGCGTTGAAAATTGCCGTACCTGTTCTGCGCGAAACTTCAGCCTCTGTTGAAGTACCGCCCATAACTACAACAATTTTACTGCGTTGACGTTGTTTTTTCAAAAGTTCAATCAATTCTTCGCCGGTTTTATAAATATCGCCCGCGCCCATTGTAATAACTAAATCGCCGGTTATAACATTGTCAAGCAAATATTCAGCAATTTTTTCACGTTCCGGAATGTAGGAAATTGCCTTGTTGGTTGCCAAAACTTCCTTCAAAATGGATTCGCCGTCAATTCCTTCAATTTTTTCTTCGCCGGCAGAATAAATATCTGTCAACACCAATAAATCAGCGTCGATAAAAGCCGTGCCAAATTCTTTGAGCAAAAGTTTTGTGCGTGTGTATCTGTGCGGCTGAAAAACGCAAATGACGCGGCGGGGATTAGTTTCACGCGCCGCCTTCAAAGTTGCC
>CALGGV010000087.1 GCA_937915725.1 uncultured Selenomonadales bacterium | reverse complement strand
AATTTAAAAATCAAGCGCAATTCAATTTTTGCGCAGGAAAGATAAAATTTTTTGGAGGGTTTAATAATGTATCAATTTCAATTTTTTATGCCGACGAAAGTTTTGTTTGGTGCAGGACAACTCAATAATTTGCACAGTGAAAATTTGCCCGGCAAAAAGGCTTTAATTGTAACTTCAAACGGTACTTCAGTTAAAAAATTCGGCTACTTGAAACGCCTTGAAGATGAACTTGACGCGGCGGGCGTTGCGCACATTCTCTTTGATGAAATTCGCCCGAATCCAACTTCGGTAAATGTTATGGACGGCGCAAAAAAAATTCGTGAAACGGGTTGCGATTTTGTAGTTGCGTTGGGCGGCGGCTCGGTTATGGACTGCGCGAAATGTATTGCGTTAATGGCAACGAATGACGGCGATATTTGGGATTACAGTTTCAGCGTTGACGGCGGCAAAAAACGTTTTGAAAAACCTGCATTGCCGTTGGTTGCAATTACAACTTCAGCCGGTACAGGCTCGGAAGTTGACCCGTTCTCCGTTATTTCCAATGACGCCACGAAAGAAAAAACCGGTTTTTTGTCGGTATTTCCCGTGCTGTCGATTGTCGATTCAGATTTAATGATGAGTGTACCGCCGCGCCTTACAGCTTATCAAGGCATGGACGCATTCTACCACGCGGCAGAAAGTGTCATTAACACTAAGGAAAATCCAATGGGCGAGATGTTTGCACTCAAAGCGATTGAACTTATTGCAAAATATTTGCCCGTTGCTTACAAAGACGGCTCCAACAAAGAGGCGCGCGCTTATATGGCGTTGGCAAATTCTTTAGCCGGTTATTATATGCTCTGCACTTCTCAACATACAATGGAACACGCGCTCGGCGGTTACCATGAAAATTTGGCGCACGGCGCGGGCTTAATTATGTTATCGCACGCTTATTTTGACTTTTTTGCAGAAAGAAAAGCCGCTGAAATTCCAATGATAAAAATGGCAAAGGCAATGGGCGTTGAAAATCCAACTTCCGGCAAAAATTTTATTGCCGCACTTGATAAATTAATTGCCGACGTAGGTTGCGCAGATTTAAAAATGAGCGATTTTGGAATTACCCGCGACGAACTTAAAAAACTGCCAAAACGTGTCCATGAAGTTATGGGCGGCGATATTAACGCAGACCCCGTGAAACTTTCTGACGAAGATTATCTTGCAATTTTTGAGGCGGCTTACAAATAAATTTTTCATTAGAAATTTTGCTTAAACTGTAAAAAATCAAATTTAAGGCGGGTTAAATTTCATTTTAATATAAAACCTTATAAAAGATTTTGTAAGTACCGCTACGTTGAAATTTTAGCCCGTTTTGAGCTTTTTTAAAATAACTTTCCTTAATTTTTTGGGGAGGTGTAACCTTGAAAAAAATTGTTTGTTTCCACCTTGACGATTGCCCCTACTGTCACAAGGCAAAACGCGCCTTTGAGGAACTTTGCACAGAAAATCCCGCGTGGAAAATATTCCCGTTTTAAGGTGTCTAATTTTTTCCGTTAATATAAAACCTCGTGAAATTTTTTGAAAGTACCTTCTCGTTGAAATTTTAGCCCGTTTTGAGTTTTTTTAAAATAACTTTCCTTAATTTTTTGGGGAGGTGTAACCTTGAAAAAAATT
>CALGGV010000086.1 GCA_937915725.1 uncultured Selenomonadales bacterium | reverse complement strand
ATAATTTTTTTCTGCGGCTTGACTGTAAAATTTTAAAGCCTTTGAGTTATCGCTTGGAATTATTTCTTCCGGCTTGTGTAAATCTTTAGCAATTCCCGCGTCATAGAAAATATCGCCCAACTTAATCATCGCTTCAACGTTGCCGAGTGCGGCGGCTTGTTTCAAATATTTTATTGCAACATCGTAAAGAAAAAGATTTTTGGCGCGGTAACCAATATCATAAGAATTGCGAAAATCTTTTTTACTGCTCATTTTCTTCCTCTATTTCCACGTCGTCCAATAAACTCCAATTATTTATCGCAAAGTCAATTTCTCTTGCCACTTTTGCCATTGCTGAGTATTCTTCTGATTTTTTACGATAAATTTCATATAAAATTTCCATAGATTCCACATCATTGAAAAAATCTGCCGCCCTATGATACCATTCAATCGCCTTTAATTCGTCCTGCGCGATAGGAATAAAATCATCGCCGTTGTAATACCGATCTGCAATTTTTCTGATTGTATCAGCGTCATAAATATTTTCAGGATCATCCCAATCAAAAGCGCGCTTATACCACGCGGCGGACGCGGTTTTATTGCCTTTCATTTTTTCCAAATGTCCCAATTTGAGCATAGACCTGACATTTCCGACTTGTGCGTCGCGCAGAAAACAATCAAAAAATTCACCTTCACCAAAGTAGCTAAAATCATCTCCTTGTTCAAAGGCTTTTTTAAACCATTTGAAACTTTCTTCGTCATCGCATTTGTCACGATATATAAGGGATAACAAACACATTGAATAAAACTTATTTATTATTGCGGCTGTATCGTTTGTTTCGACAGCCATAAGACAATATCTGAAAGCTTTTTCCATATTTTTTTCAACGTTCGGCGCACCGCGATAATAAATATCAGCGATAGAAGACCAATCTTTGCCTTTCGTGTAATACTCAAGAGCTTTTATTGTATCTTGCTCAACGCCATCTTCCCCATAACGATACATTGTGCCGAGCAAATTTGATGAGTCCACATCGCCTAAATCAGACAATTTTTTTAAAGTTTTAACTGTTTCCACATAGTCTCCGGCATCATACTTTTCCAAAAAATAATCTTGTAATGCTTGAATTTCTTCAGACGTATCCATAAAATTTTTCTCCTTTCAATAATGACTTGAGTACATCAATATTCGACGCACTCAAGCCAAAAACTTTTTAATAAATGTCAATCGTTTTGAATTTTTGCGCGCCATTCGGCGGCTTTTTCTTTATCTACCGGGACACCTTCGCCAAGTTCATAAATCCACATTAATTTTTTTGCGGCTTCAAGATTGTATGGAAAATGAGAACTGCAACGATTGTCCGCAAGCTTTGTATAAATTTCTATTGCCCTATCAAAATTTTGATCCATAAAATAATCATCTGCCACTTTATACATTGCCGCCGGTACTTCGTGCGTTGATTCACTTTCCGCCATTTTTTCAATCGCCGCCGCCCTCTTGTACCACGTGAAAGAAAGTTCAGCGTTTTTGCTGTGAAATTCGCCATTTTCCAAAATTTTAGCAAGATAAAATTTTGCCACGCTATTAAATCTGTACACGCCAAAAAATTTTTCTCGCCTTTGGACAATTCTTTTAAAAATCTGATAAGCCTTTTTTAAATCTTTTTGACAGCCGCGCCCGTAGTAGTGCATTAACGCCCACTTTACCGCCGCCATATTGTAACCGTAAAACGCCCCTTGTTCATAATATTTTAAAGCTTTAGCGTAGTCTTGCGGAATATTTCCCTCTCCAATGTAATAAATATCTCCGATAATTGAAGTTGTTTCAGGGTCGCCTGCTTTTAAGGCTTTTTCGTAGAAAATTAGCGCGTTTTCAAAATCGTTTTTAATAATAAAACTTTCAGCCATTGTAACCATTGCTTCAGGTGAAACTTCCGCCGCTTGTTCCAGCCACGAACTTTCACCTGTAATTTTTGATATTTCTAATCTTGCCGACGCCGCGCCTTGATCATCAAGTTTGGCAAGCCATTTTTCAGCCTCTTCAAGATTTTTTTCTGTTCCGCGTCCCGCGGCATAATTTATCGCCGTTTGTTTAATGGAGTCCTGTTTATTCAAGCTCGGTTCCAACAATTCTGCAGAAAGTTTATAGTATTTAAATTTTTCTGCGTCGTCATT
>CALGGV010000085.1 GCA_937915725.1 uncultured Selenomonadales bacterium | reverse complement strand
TTTTGCAATTTTGAGCGAATACTACAAAGACGAAGAAAAAGATATGTATGAAACTGAACAGCAACTTGAATTGATTCAGCTTATTGGCAAACAAAATTGGTTAGCTAAACAGATTTAAAGGCAAAAGGCAAAAGGCAAGAGGCAGTAGGGATTACAAAATTTTCAATTCCCTCTTGCCTAATGGCTATTGCCTACTGCCTTATAAAAAATACTTTTTAGGAGAAGTAAAAATGAGTTTACACGGATTAACGAAAGGCACGCCGCTTGAAAAATCTGTTGCGGCACTCGCGCAGGCTGAGGCTAACGGCGTAATGATGTATTACGCGCTTGCACGTTTGGCGAAGGAACAAGGACTTGACGACGTTGCAGAAACTTTGATAAATTCCGCTAATCAAGAGGCGGTACACGCGGGATTTTACGCCACTTTAAATGGCAAATATCCGAAAGATTTTTGGGCGTTGCTTGAAACTGTCAAAAAAGCCGAAATTGCGGGCGAAATGCAAATTAAAGCACTTGCCGACAAAGTACGCGCCGCAGGATTTAACGAGGCGGCTGACGAAATGGAAATTTTCGCCAAACAGGAAGGACATCACGGCGTTGTCATTGAAGAAATTTTCAAAAAGTACAATCCGCCAAAAGTCGAAACTGCCGGTAAAAAAGTTTATGTTTGCCCCGTTTGCGGCTATGAATATGTTGGCGATATTGATTCTGAACCTGATAATTGGACTTGTCCACTTTGCGGGCAACCGAAATCTGTTTTCAAGGAAAAATCTAAAATTCAAGTTAAAGCCGTGAAATTTGCTGAAAACGGTTTTATGACTCAACCATTTGCAATGGGCGGCGAAGACGGCGCAGAAAAATTTGACGCCAAAATTAAATATCGCTCCTGCCTGCAAAACTTCGTTATCGACACGGGCGAAGAAGTTATTTTGGTTGATACGGGTTTACCCAATGAATATCCTTATCCAACTTTTGACGAAAAGACTCAAATTTTTCTAGGTACGAAAATTAAAAATTATGTTGACGCACTGAAAGACTTAGGCTACAAGCCGGAACAAGTTACAAAAATTCTTGTAACGCACAAGCACGAAGATCATACCGGCGAATTGCGCAGTTTCCCTAACGCCAAAATTTATATCGGCAGACCTGACGCCGAGTCAATGAAACTTACCGGCGAAAATATTATTCCTGTAGATTTTACTGACGGCGCGTATAAAAATTTTCCCGCCTGTCAAAAAATTGCTGAAGGAATTTATTACATTCAAGCAGTCGGGCATACAAAAGGCAACAGCATTGTAATTGTTGAGGACAGCGATTTAAATTATCTGATTCACGGCGACGTAACCTACACCGACGAGGCACTTTATCAAAATAAATTGTCGGTTGTCTTTGAAGATTTACCGGCGGCGCGTGAAACTTTAAATAGAGTTCGTGAATTTATTCGCAACAATAAAACTGTTTACTGCTCCACACATACGCCGCTAGGCTATGAAAATCTTGAGGCTAAAAAAATTTGCGATTTAGATAATCCGCCTGAAACTATTCCGCCAAAAGAAATTGTTGCAAAGGCGGCAACCGGCAAATATGTTTGTTCAATTTGCGGCTACGTTTACGATCCTGCAGAAAATGGCGGCGTAAAGTTTGAAGATTTACCCGACGATTGGAAATGCCCGCGTTGCAAACAAAGCAAAGATAAATTTAATAAAGCTTAAAAATTATTTCAAAACTAAAAAAGCGGGTTGCCGAAATTTCGACAGCCCTTTATTTTTATGCAGGAAAATATTTTACAGCGTTGAAAAAATACTGCGGTGATTGAATTGGATATAAATTATGAACTTGGAGAATATAAATTTGTTTGGGATTCTGAAAAAGCCAAAATTAACTGGAAAAAGCATAAAGTAGCTTTTGAGGATGCGGCACGAATTTTTCTTGACGAATACCGAATTGATGACTATGATGAACTGCACAGCGACGACGAAGAACGAATTAAAACTGTTGGATTTGTACTAAATGTTTTAGCTGTCATTTACACCGAACGCGGCGACAGAAACAGAATTATTTCGGCTCGTCGTGCAAATAAAAGAGAGAAGGCGGATTATTTTGGACAATTCAAACCATAAAAAAGAAATTCCACCGCTCACCAAAGAGCAAATTTGGCGGCTTTATCAGCTTTCACTAATGCCGGATGAAGAAATTGACTACAGTGATATTCCTGAAATTACACATGAAGAATTTAAAACAAAATTTAAACCTTCAAGACTTCGTAAAAAAAATTTACAAAACGCAAGCTAAAAAAAGCGGGTTGCCGAAATTTCGACAGCCCGTTATTTTTATGCAGGAAAATATTTTACAGCGTTGAAAAAATACTGCGGTGATTGAATTGGATATAAATTATGAACTTGGAGAATATAAATTTGTTTGGGATTCTGAAAAAGCCAAAATTAACTGGAAAAAGCATAAAGTAGCTTTTGAGGATGCGGCACGAATTTTTCTTGACGAATACCGAATTGATGACTATGATGAACTGCACAGCGACGACGAAGAACGAATTAAAACTGTTGGAATTGTACTAAATGTTTTAGCTGTCATTTACACCGAACGCGGTGACAAGAACAGAATTATTTCCGCTCGTAGAGCTGACAAAGACGAGGAGGCGCAATATTATGAACAATTCTACGACTAAAGAAATACCTCCGCTTACTAGGGAGCAGATGAGACGACTTTACGAACTTTCAAAAATGCCGGATGAAGAAATTGACTACAGCGACATTCCAAAAATCACTCCTGAAGAATGGAAAAAATTTAAGCCTGCGCGAATTCGTAAAAAAAATTTACAAAACGCAAGCTAAAAAAAGCGGGTTGCCGAAATTTCGACAGCCCGTTATTTTTATGCAAAAAAGTTTTTAAAAGTTTTGAGTAGCAATCTGAAAAAAGATTTTTGCTCCACGTCAGCAGTTGTCACAACATCGGTTGAGGCAATTTCTCTGCCGTCGATATTGACGCGCACTTTTCCAATAGTTTCTCCGTTTGTAACGGGCGCGTTCAAAACTTCCGGAATATCATACTTAATTTCGTAAGCGTCGTCATTTTTGAAAATTGGTACGATAATTTCGCCCGCAGTTTTAACAGGCATAGATTTTCTACGCCCGGAAATAATCGGCAAAGTTTTAATTACTTCGTCAGATTTTATCAAAGTTTCAGTGCTGATATTTTCAAAGCCGTAATCTAACAAAATAATTGAATCGTTCCACATGTAAAGCCCGTCAAGTACAACCGAAATTAATTGAATCCCGTTACGTTTAGCCGCACAGACAACGCAACGCCCCGCGCGTTCAGTGTAGCCGGTTTTAACGCCGTTACAGCCGTTGTAAGTCCACAGTAACTGATTTTCTGTGCGAATAGTTTTACTTTCATCATCGTGAATCCAGCTAAACGCCATTTCAGTTGTAGTAACAATTTGTTCAAAACCGGGCAGTTGCAAGCCGTGTCTTGTGATAAGTGCAAGGTCGCGGGCGGTAGTGTAATGGTTATCGTCCGGCAAGCCGTGCGGATTAGTGAAATTGGTATTTGTTGCGCCGAGTTCAGCGGCTCTTTGCGTCATATGTGCGGCGAAATTTGGCACGCTGCCATCAATATGTTCAGCTATTGCAACGGAGGCATCGTTTGCTGAAACTAACATCATTCCATAAAGTAAATCTTGCAAGGGAATTCTTTCGCCTGTATCAAGCCAAAGTGTCGAGCCCTGCGCGTTAAAAGCATTTTCACTAACAGTAACAATATCATCAAGCCCGCCGCGTTCAAGTGCAAGTATCAAAGTCATTATTTTTGTAGTACTTGCAGGAAACATTGGCGCGTCGGGGTTGCGTGCGTAAATGACGTGCCCTGTTGACGCCTCAATTACAATAGCTGAAGTTGCAGTAACATTTGGCAAAACGTCGCCTTCAGGAACAGGGCGGGTATTTGGCAACGGTTCAACTGTATAGCCGGGATTTAAGCCGGAATTTTCGCTTGTCCACGTTACATTTTCTGTTGGAGCCGCCTCGACTGTCAACATAAAAATTCCAATTACAATTCCGACAAAAATTTTTCCGAAATTCAATAAAATTCGCTCCTTTAAATTTTAATCTTTGCGTTTTTTTACCAGAGTTTTCATTTTTATAGCGTTTCCGGCGTCGTCCCTTTCGACTTCAGCCTCTTCGGCATAAAAGGCGGCATACTGCATTTTGGGTTTTTGGGCGTCATTTTGCGTGGCAACCGCCGTATCAACATCTTCTACAATTACTTCATCATTTAAATCTGAATATTTATCAAGCGTTTGAACTTCAGTAACTTCATTATCACTTTCTGAATCGCCACGAATTTTTTTTACATATTCGACAACAAATTTTTGAAGTCCGTCGCTTAACATTTGGTTAATTTGCCCCATTGTTTTGGCGTGTTCTTCTTCGATTTGTTTTGCAAGCCCGCTGATATTCTTTGAAAAAGCCTCATTCGCAACTTTAATTTCTTCTTTAGCCGTGCGGAGCTGATTCATTTCAAGGTAAATTTTTTCATTTTCCTCGCGCAAAATTTTATTTTCGTCGCGCAATTCCTCAGTTTCGATTTTCAGCAATTCATTTTCTTCGCGGAGTTGTTCCAATTCCCTTTGAAAATTTTCGCCAATTTCTTTAGCTGCCGCTAAAATCTTTTCCAGTTCTCCCAGTTGTGCCATTGAAAAACTTCCTTTCAATTATTTTTTAGGTAGTAGTTTTTTTCACTTTTGCCTAATGCCTTTTGCCTTATGCCTAATGCCTTTTGCCTAAAAGCTCCCAAATTTTTTTATCGTCAAAATCGATAATTTCAGAATTTTTATCAGAATTGAAACCGCACAATTCGCCGTAGACGCAATATTTGCAAGCGTTACTTTTTACAGTTTTAACGGGTTTAACTTCGATATTTCCCTTCAAAATATTTTCGCCGGTAGTTTGAAGTTTTTCTTCAGCGAATTTTAACAAAGTTGCAAATTGTTCGGCAGATTTTACATTTTTTTTTGTATTGGCGTGAATTGCGCCGTTTTTCAGCAAAGTAACGCTCAAAAATTCCTGCCCTTCGGAGCCGTCAATTTCCTTGATAACTTTTGAATCGTCTAAAGTCCAGCCCGCCATTTTTAACGCCTTATTGACTTCACCTTCAGCCAAATTTGCACTTTCAACAGTTTTAACGGGATATTTCAAAAAATAGTACATCATACCGGCGGGAGTTCGTCCGCCGACAATTTCCAAATTTTTTGCAACCATCAAGTAAGTTAAAAGTTGCAGATTTATCCCCATATAAATTTCAGTCAAATTAAGGTACGCCGCGCCGGTTTTATAGTCGATAATCAGAAAAAAATTGCCGTCTTCGTTAAAGTCTACGCGGTCGATTTTGCCGGTAAGCTCCATTTTAACGCCTGCAATGTCATAAATCAACGCTTGACTTTTTTCGCCGAAAGTTTCTTCAAAAAAATTTGGGTGAAATTTGCTTACGGCGTCAAATTTTATCAAGCGTTGCAGAGAATGTACAGCAACTTTTTTTATTCTGTCGCCTTGATGTTTTAGCGCGTTTGAACTTAACAAAATTTTGTTGTTCAAATTTGGCACGGTGTTGTCAAGAATTTCAGTAACAATTTTTTCAAGTTCAGAATCGTCAACTGTAGCCCAGCGGCGATTTTCTTTTTTGAGACGTTCGCCAAATTGACTCATAACGCTGTGCAAAATATTTCCAATATCCGGCGGCTTAACTTTATATTCGCGGCGTTCCTCAAGTTTCAAGCCGTACTTTGCAAAATATTGAAAGGGGCATTTATTAAAACTTTCAACATTTGTAACGGAGCCGCGCAATTTTTTATTTGGCGCGTAAAGTTTTTCGGCTGAATCCTTTGACAAAATTTTTTCAATTTCGGAAAAATTAATTTGACTGCCCAGACTTTCCAAAATTTCAATCGGTACAAATTCAATTTTAATTTTGGGAAAAATTTTTTTGATTTTATCAAGTTGGGCGGCGGCGTTCATTGCGTTGCCTTCAGAATCTGCCAGCGGGTATGAAATGTGCAAATAATTTTTCGCCTCAGTAAAGCCGCGATAGACCAAAAATTTTTCGGCTAACATTGCGTCGGAGCCGCCTTTTGGAATTTCTAAGCCAATGTCATTTAAATGCAACCTGTCGGCGTCAGACAACAAATTTTTTTCAGCGGCGCGTTTTGGAAAAGAATTTGAACTGAATCCCAAAATATAAATCGCCCGTGAATTTTGCAAAGAATTTTGGTCAAAATTTGAAACTGTAACTTCATCGACGCCCGGCGGAATTAATGACATTTGCAAGGCGTCAAGCCCTTCATTTATGATTGATTCAAATTCTCGCGCAGTTATCAAACTTTCGTCAAGCGATTCTACAACTTGATCCATCAGCGAAATTATATCGTCCCAAATTTTTAAATGTTCCCGTGAAAGTGCCAAATTGCCGCGCTTTTCTTCAAGCTGTGACCATTCAAATAATTTTTCATAAATATTTAAGCTGTCGATTAAATCATAAAGGGCGGCGGTTAAATTGCGGGCGGAATTTTTTTTCTTGACGGCTTGAGAAAATTTTATCAGCGGCAAAATTGCGGCGCGTCGAATTTTATCAACTTTTTCAAGGCGTTCACTTTCAGAATTTGAAATTTTATCATTTTCTAAACTGTGACGATACCAACGCCAATTATTTTCCTGTGTCCAAACTTTTTCGCCGCGCAGTCCAAATTCTAAAACGTAATTTTCTAACAAGTCAATATCTTCTTGAGCAAGATTGAAAAAACCGGTACGAAGACAGCGAAAAATTGAATCTGCACGCCAGCCGCGCAAAATTTCCAATGCCGAGCGTATCATTTCGGCAAGCGGATGATGATTGGCGGCGCGTTTGCTGTCAATGAAAAATGGTATACCGTGAATTTCAAAAATCGGCTTGATTAAATCGCTGTAAGTTTCGTCACGGGCGATAATTCCAATTTGGCGGCAACGATAATTTTTTTTGAGAAGTTTTAAAATATCCTGTGCTACAAATTCAACTTCAGCGCGTTTGTTGACAGCCTCGACGATTTTTAAACCTTCAATTTCAGCACTAAAAATTTTGGTTTTATGTTCAAAAAAATTTTCCTCAAGAAATTTTAACGCGGGAACTTGAAAACGTTTTGGCGCGTTGCAGGGAATAATTTTAGTTTCGACTTCGACTTCAGCGGCAATTTTTTTCAGCGTTTGAAAAGTTTTGAAGGCGCGGTTAAAAATTCCAACTTCCAAAATATTTTCACGGCTTTTAAAATTTGTATCCATTGGCAAGACTATATGAACATTTTTAGCATATTTAAAAATTTCGCGCAGAAT
>CALGGV010000084.1 GCA_937915725.1 uncultured Selenomonadales bacterium | reverse complement strand
CTTGCTACGTTGAAATTAGAGCCCGTTTTGGCGATTTTAAAATTAACTTTAAAAATTAAATTGAACGGAGGCAACTTATGGAAAATATTTGGGAAATTCACAAAGTACAGGCGAATATTAAAGATTCGCTTTTAATCAAAGGTGGGCGCGTCATTGACCCTGCCAACAATATTGATAAAATCGCCGACGTTTTAATTATCGACGGCAAAATAGCGGCGGTTGATTCAGATATTCAAATTGAAACTCAACACGAATACAACGCGGCGGGAAAAATTGTAACGCCGGGCTTGATTGATATGCACGTACACTTCAGAGAACCCGGACAAGAGGCAAAGGAAGATTTTGAAAGCGGCTCTAAGGCGGCGGTTGCAGGCGGCTTTACCACCGTTGCAACAATGCCCAATACTTCGCCGGTTGTCGATAACGCCGCGCTTGTTCGCTCCATGATTCAACGCGCAAATGAAGTTGGAATTATCAACATAAAAATTATCGGCGCGGTTACAAAAAATCAAGCCGGACAAGAATTGGCAGAAATTCTGGGTATGATTGACGCGGGCGCGGTTGCTTTTTCTGACGACGGCAAATTTGACGATAACGCCAAAATTTTTATGAACGCGCTGGATTATTTGAACGGCACGGGCAAAATTATTATCTGCCACGAGGAAGAAACTTCACTTGTTAAAGACGGCGTTATGAATGAAGGCACGCGCAGTGCAATTTTGGGCTTGAAAGGGCGTCCTACAGTTGCTGAAGATATTGCAGTTGCGCGGGATTGTCTTTTGGCTGAATATACCGGCGGGCGCGTACATATTGCGCATATGAGTTCGGCGCGCGCAGTTGAAATTGTTCGTGACGCAAAAAAGCGCGGCGTCAAAGTTACGGCTGAAGTTACGCCGCAACATTTGACTTTGACTGATGAAATTGTAAATCCCGCTGACACTTCCACAAAAATTAATCCGCCGCTCCGTACAAAAAAAGACTGCGAAGAACTTTTGAAAGGCTTGCTTGATGGTACGATTGATTGTATTGTAACGGATCATTCGCCGCACGCCGCCGAAGAAAAAGACAGGGAATATATTTACGCGCCGAGCGGTTTCCCCGGGCTTGAAACTTCACTTGGTATTTTGTTGACAGATTTATATCACAAAGATAGAATTGATTTGCCCAAATTAATTTCAAAAATGACATACGAGCCGGCAAAAGTTTTAGGAATTGACGCGGGAAATTTAAGCGTTGGAAGTTGGGCAGACGTTACAATTATTGATACAAATTTAGAATGGACGGTTGACGCAAATAATTTTTACACGCGCGGCAGTCATTCGCCTTTTGTTGGCAGGAAATTAAAAGGGCGTGCAGTTGCTACTATTGTTCACGGCGATTTAATGAAACTTTTATAAATAAAATTTTTGAAATGAAAAATTTAGCTAATCGATAATTAGATTGGATGAAAATAATCAACAATGAAAAAAAACATAAGAAAATTTATATTCTGTGTTATGGCGTTTTTGGCGGCTAATTTTGTACTTATAAATTTGGGAATTGATGAGAGCGAATTGATATATTTTTTAGGTAGATCATTTGTAAATTCCTTATTTTTGTTGCCAATAATAATCGCAATTAATGCCCCACGAATGGAAAGTTTTTTTCTAATTTGGTTTTTTATCGGAGTTGGACGTTTCATTTTGGGCGAAGAATTTTCTAAATTCGCAACTTCTTTTTCAGCTGATGGTTTTCTTGTAGGCTTAGGAATTTTGATAGCTAAATATTTTCTAAAAAAAAGAAAATAATACATAGATTATGAATTTGAGGAGGATTAATCTTGCCTAAGAAAAAAAATCTTAAAAAGGTAATGGTAATTGGTTCCGGTCCTATAGTAATTGGACAGGCGGCAGAATTTGACTATGCGGGCTCTCAAGCTTGCCGCGCACTTAAAGAGGAAGGCTTGGAAGTTGTTTTAGTAAATTCTAATCCCGCAACGATTATGACAGATGTTAATATTGCTGACAGAGTTTATATTGAGCCGCTAACAGTAGATTTTCTTTCCTCGATAATTGAAAAGGAACGCCCCGACGGTTTACTTGCAACTTTGGGCGGGCAAGCAGGATTAAATTTGGCGGTAAAATTGGCAGAGGCGGGCGTACTTGAAAAAAATAACGTTGAACTTTTAGGGACGCCGCTTGACGCAATAGAAAAAGCTGAAGATAGAGAAAAATTTAAAGCAACAATGCAAGAAATTGGCGAGCCTGTACCTGAATCAACAATCGTTGAAGATGTACATAGCGCGGTTGCCTTTGCAAATGAAATTGGTTATCCGCTGATTGTGCGTCCCGCGTATACTTTAGGCGGCACGGGCGGCGGTATTGCCGAAAATGAAGAAGAATTGGTTGAAATTGTAATACGCGGCTTGAAATATTCAATGATAGGTCAAGTACTGATTGAACGCAGCGTTGCTGGCTGGAAAGAAATTGAATTTGAAGTAATGCGCGATGGCAATGATAACTGTATTGCTGTTTGTGATATGGAAAATGTTGACGCGGTAGGCGTGCACACGGGCGATTCAATCGTTGTTGCGCCTTGTCAAAGTTTAAGTAAATCAGACTACGATTTATTAAAAGCGGCAAGTTTGAAAATGATCCGTGCGCTCGGAATTGAAGGCGGCTGCAACGTTCAATTTGCCCTTGATGTCAACAGTCAAAATTATTATGTCATTGAAGTTAATCCCCGCGTCAGTCGTTCGTCTGCGCTTGCGTCGAAGGCGACGGGTTATCCCATTGCGCGTATCACTTCAAAAATTGCTATTGGTTTTACGCTTGACGAATTGGCGAAAGAAATTTTTGAACCGGCGGTAAATTATATCGTTGTCAAATATCCGCGTTGGCCTTTCGATAAATTTGTTTTCGCAGATAAAACCATTGGTACGCAGATGAAGGCAACCGGCGAAGTTATGAGCATTGATAAAAGTTTTGAGGGCGCAATTTTAAAAGCCGTGCGCAGTCTTGAAATTGGCGTCAATCGC
>CALGGV010000083.1 GCA_937915725.1 uncultured Selenomonadales bacterium | reverse complement strand
ATGCTGCTACTGTTACCACTGCCGCTAACTACAAAAGGGGCTACATTGACTTCGATTATCTGCGCTGTAGGTTCACAAGCTCTAATATACAACTGCTCGGTAAAAAAAACTTTATTCAGCGGATACAATAAAAAACTGTCAGTAAAATCTGCGCTGTTGGATATTTCGACAGTAGAATTACTGATATTTTGAATAGTACCGCTAGTTTCGGTTATTTGAATAACTGAAGTATCTGTTAATTTGTATTGCATAAAGCAACCGCCTTTCTTTGATACTAAAAAAGCTCTGACAATTTCTCGCGTAGGGCTTTTTCTATTCGTTTTTTTGCTATTTCAAAAAAAATTTTGTCAATCTCAAATCCTATAAAGTTGCGGTTGGTGTTGACGCAAGCAACACCTGTACTGCCGCTCCCGCAGGTGGCGTCTAAAACCGTGTCGCCTTCCTGCGTGTACGTTTTTATCAGATATTCCAATAAATCAGTTGGTTTTTGATTGGGATGCAACTTCCCTACATTGTGCGGCACCTTGTAATACAAAACGTCGGTAGGGTAACCTGTTTGAGTTTGTATGTAACTTTCCCTGTCTGAAGGGCGCGGCTTGCCCAAACATTCAGTATGCTTAGCAGCCAGCCCCCCCCCCTGCTGATTCCAAAAGGCGTAAGTTCTTTTTTTGGTTGAAGTTCCCGAGTTGGTAGGTACTCCCGCCCGTTGTGTCGATATATCGTTTTTTTTTTGAGTTGAACCCTGTAAGATAGGTGCCCCCCCCGCCGTGGTGGGGTCTGCCCGTGGCGGAAAGTTACAATCAACTAAGCCCTGCGGATAATAATTCATTCGATTTTTTGACTTGCCGACGTGCGCTACTTGCCCGTTTGAAAATAACAATATTTCTTCATAACGCCGCATTGGACGGTTTTTGGCGTTGACAAAATCTGTTACCATATTTTTTACCCAAATCCACTTGTATTTGTACTGCTCAAAATTCGACGCCGCTAACTCAAAAGTAAAAGTCCCGCTTGCAAACATTGCCGCGCTCGCGCAGGGCTTTAATATTCGCCGCGCCTCCGCCCAAAACTTTTGCAAGTCTATTCCTTTATCCCAATAGGCGTCCGTGATTGAATACGGCAAATCTGTACAGATAAAATCTATGGAATTGTCGGGAAGTTTCGCCATTCCCGCTAAACAATCTTCATTAAAAATCATTGACTTACTCCTTGCTTTTCAACTGTTCCAAAAAGTTTTTCAATTTATCGGGAACAGGTAAACCTAAACGAACAGAATTTTCAAGAATAGAAATACCTTCATTACTCAAATAAAAAAAGATGACAGCAGTCCGTAAAAGGTGTCCGTCATCGGCAATAATGGAATTATCGAGAGCGTTTGCAATTCCAACAAGCAGTAGGATTAGAATTTTTTGAAAAATACCTTTAGCCCCAATGGAACTTGAAAGTTTATGTTCGATAACAGCGCAGGAAACGCCGCTGATATAATCAACAACCATAAAGCCAATTAAAGCAGTAAGCAAGCCGTCAAAACCGCCGAGCCATTCAGTAATTGCAGTTCCAACAATCGCCGCCGTTATTCTAAATTCATTCACAAAACCACCTTCAATCTAAAGTCTGAATATTTTTCCACCAATGCTTGATTTTTTTTGTTTTGCGTAAACATTGATTAACGGGATAACCGGCAAGAGTGGTTAGAGTTTCATTTTCAATTTCGTATAGCCCGTTTCCTATAACAGAATCCGTTGAAGATTTACTTTTACTTGTACTCAACAAAAATTTTTCAGAATTAATTTTGCAAGCCGCAATGTATGAAATAGCATAAAAAGTTCCGGTAAATATTGGTTTATTGTCGGCAGTGTAAATAGTGATATTCATTAATTCAGGATAGTTTTTTGTTGCCTCGTTTTCTGTGGTCGAAGTTAAAGAATTAACAACGAAGTAAAAGCCGTCTTGCATAGGAAATTTAGCATTTATAAATTCTTCAAAACTACAGGTTAAAGGGTATTGTTGATGAGTACCAGGAACAGATTCAGAAGTTGGCAAGCTCAGCCAATTCGCAATGTACCAATCAATAGTACCCGGCGTATTTCCATCAATGCTATCAGTGCTGACCCAATGTTGTGCTGAACTGAATAATAGCTTATTTTCGCTGTTATTAATGAAATAAGTATATACAAAACTGCCTGTATAATAACAGTTTGCCAAATAATGAAACAACCAACCATCGCCCGTCAAAGTATTTATAAAAGTTACGTGGTCATATTCTGCAATAGGATAATGAACTTCATATGTACAATTACTGGTAACAACTACAGCCCAGTTTTCCTCATTTTCAATAAAAGCCCAATCGAAGGAATGGTAAAAACGATCATCCGGGTCTGTTGCACCATTTATGGTACTTTCTGATTCAGTTGTTATTTCTAAATTGTTAAGGTATTGAGTGTATCTTAAATGTAACCATTCAAACCCCAAAAAAGGTACATCGTCTGGATCTTCTGGTTCTTCAGTAACAGGTTGGGTTGCAAAATATGCTTTTATTTTGTATCTACCTGTTCTAGCTGTTGATAATCCAGACGCGCCATATTCGCTAATTGCATTTTCTGCATCCTCTTTTAGTTTTGATTTTGCTGGAGTTTCTACGGTTTTTACAACAACGCCATTTTTTATTATTTTGATTTTATCGCTGTCTTTCAGGATATAATACAAATTGCCGAAATTATCTTTATTTGCGGCTAAAATATTTCTATCATCTGAAAAGTAAATATTCCCTTTTTTATCATTTGTCAAAATTCTAATATCTGAATCAATATTGGTATACTCTTCAAGGGATTTATAATAAGTAGAGCATTTTTGCCTGGCGGCAATAGGAATCCCTAAAACTTCTTTAGCAGTAATAACGAAAGGTTGTTGTGGCGTCTGTTCGTTGCCGTAAACGCAGCGTCCGTCCGTCCAAATTAAATCCCCTGCGCGAACATTTTTATTACCAATACAAGTAAGCCATTTACCGCCCGCCAAAACTTTTAAGCCGGAAACGGCTTGAACTTTAGCCTTGTACATAATCAAGCACCAACAACAACGGCTTTACCGGTTGTTGAAAGTTGCGCCCAAACTCTTCTGCCGTTACCTGTATGACAATCTACCGCCGCCGTGAAAGGGTAGGATTTACTGCCTGAAATAAAACTGCCATTTTGAATAGTGCCGCGTCTTGCCCGTGATTCTTCTGCAATTCTTTTATCGACAGCAGATTTAATGGTATTTGCCAAATTTTGTACAATCATTCTTTCCACCTCACTAATTGCAATTTTTGAATTAAACTTCTCGGAGTAAAAGTTACAGTATTTGAAACTAAAAAATATTCTGTGCCGTCAAGTTTAACGCGCTCGGTAAAATCTACAATGTGTTTTAAATCAGGAACGCCATTTTCAATTTTGCTGATTAAATTCAAGTCAACCGTAACTTGAATTTTGCGATTAAGCCAAATATAAGCCTGTTGCAACTCTAATTGTAATTCTGCCTCTCGTACCGGAAATGAAACGTCGTTAATAGGCGAAAGTGTACTGGGGTTATCTATGTAGTCTTTGTCGCTATTGCCACTATCGCCATTACTGCCACTGCCTGAATCACCGCCGCCTGAATCACCGCCGCCATTGTTTGCAGGCGTGTTATTATTCGGTTTCAATGAGCGGGATGTCTGAGTTTGAGTATACAATGACACTTTATTACCGGATTTACCTTGTGAAATTGAACTGCCTTGAATTTCACCGTCAACATAAAGACTTGTGGAGTAAAAACTATCCCCTAACGGGTGGTGGTAAGTAGTGCGAGTATGTTCTTCGGTATCCGTTAATTTCCATTTATCATCGCTCCATTGATACTCTTCAGTAATGCAAATTTCAGTTTCTTTTGCCAAATAAATATCGTCGTATGTGTACAGATACTTATATTTGGTAGTTGTGGTTGTTACAGTTTTTTCTTCTTTCTCTTTAGTAGTAGTATTCTGTACCTTTTTATAAGATAAATAATAATCCCCGTCATATCCTAAATATTTATAATTGGTAATTTGACTGGCTGTTATTTTTTTGCCCGTTTCGTCCACATTTTTAATATTGGAGCCTTCCTGAATAAGTAAGCCGCTTGAATATGCTAACCACGTTTTTTCGTCATCATCCGAATAACTAAGCTGCCCTGAAAAAGGTACTTCGTATTCTTCGTCTAAAAATTCAGGATCAAGTGGTTCTTCAGGTTCTTCAGGTTCTTCAGGATAAGGTATTATAGTGGTTCCGCCGCCAATATCGCCGCCTGAAATAACACTTATGTTAGTAAATTCTTTATCTGTCGGCGTGTTGTACATAGTGCGGACAATTTTTTTATTTATAATTGGGCGAGAATGAGGAATATCAGAAATATCAAAAACAGAATTTTCTTTACCGCGCTGAATACAATGCAAAGTACCGCCGCGTATGAAAACATTAATTTGACGTTGCGGCAGTTTTGAAGTCCAACTAAACAAGCTGCTGATTAAATTAGCATAGGTAATATCGGTGTCATCGTCAATATTTGTTGGAGTAAAATTATCGAAGTTTGAATTTGCCGTAAAGCCGAAATATTCAGCGCATTTGTCAACATAATCTGCCGCCTTAATATAACTTTCATATCCTGATTCAATTATACGGATATATGTACTTTTATGAGTATACTCGGAGCTTGAACTGGAGCTTGAAGTTGCTGAAGTTACACGAGTAGTTGGATATACTTTATTCTCAAAAGTTGATATTTCAAATTTAAAATACGTATAAAGCAATTTATCAATATCGTACATACCCTTGACAGTTGAAATTAAATTTTGGCGTGTAGTCTCTTCAACCAAAAAGCTAAAAGGGTAGTCTAAAAAAGTACCTTTTACGGCGTCATTAATTTTAATATCCTGTGGGGTTTCAATCGTGAAAGAATCCGAAAGTGTCCGTTCGTTCAAAGTAACTTCAAATAAAGTAAGATCATAATCCTTGAAAGTGTTAATAAGTGAATCCTGCGCGAGGAAATTTAAAACGTAGGGATAACGAATAACAGTATCAGCAATAGCTTTTTCAATTCGTACAACTTCTCTAAGTGTATCAGCAGTTGCTTTTTCGCGCAGTCCGCGCAATGTATCAGCGTAAGCAGTTTCTACTATTCGATTTGTAACTTTGCGTAAAGTGTCGGCAACAACTTTTTCTCTTAAATCAATGACAGAAATAAAAACTTTTGGTAAAACAATAGCAGGATTTTTCGATACGGCAGAAATATAAATTTTGGGAGCTAATATGGCAGGGGATTTTTCTATTGCAGAAACATAGATTTTAGGCGCAACAATAGCGGGCGATTTAATCACTGCAGAAATATAAACATTCGGCTTGATAATGGCAGGGCTTTTTTCAACTGCCGAAATATAATTTTTAGGAGAAATAATTGCACTCATCATTCGTTCGGGTCACTAGCAACCCAGCCAACTTTTAAGCCGTTAAGGTCTGCTAATTTTGTATTGGAATTTACCGGCAGTGCTTGTAATAGGCAAGGTAACGCCGCTGTATCGGAAGAATTTATTTCTGCGAATTGCTCCTCTGTCATATTTTTCAAATAATAAAAATCATAGTCATCGGGGTCTTCTCGGTCAAAGAAAAATTTAAGCGGATAATCTGTCATTGCCGTATCGCTTATTGTTCTACATTTGACAAGCATTACATCTTCTGCGCCACCAGTAGCAAATGCAGGCGCAGCAACTGCCGCCATTCCCAAAACTTTACAATCACTGCCAAAATTTCCATATAAGCCGGAAGTGTCTAGGATTTTCAAAACATAGTCCCCAATTTGCGCAGTTGCATATGTGCCGTCGGTTCTTGCCGTCATTGTTGTTTCAACTGCTGAACTGTCAACTTCAACAATGACTTCTTTAAAATTAATTTCTTCATCTGAAATAATGATATTTGAAACAGGTTGTTTATTTGATATGCTGAAAATGATATAATCTCCCGCGTTTACAATTCCGGAATAATTGCTATTTGTTAGCCCGCCACAAATAGGATATTCGGCGTCATTAATATAAGTCGTCAAACTCCAATTAGTTCCACCCGTGTATAATTGCAAAGAAATTGTGTTTACTCTGCCTAACTTTAAGTTTGTATCGTCGCCGCTGATTGTATAATCTTCATTGTTGAGCGGCAAAACTTCAACAGTTGAACCTGTTTGTTTGATACGAAAAATCCTTTTAATACTCGCCACCACATCAGTATAAATTGTGGTAGTAGTTGTTTCAGGCAAAAATATATCAAATTTTATATATAAATAATTAGTGCCGTTTGTTATAGCGTCTTCAATCGTGCAGTTAGTATTATCGGAAATTAAAGCCACTCCACATCGCGGATTGTAGATATTACCTCTAACTATCCTGACTGCTTGATTATTGGAAAATGCATAACTTTGTGGAATATAGCCGGGATTTAAATATTTAAAAGCCATAAAAAATCACTCCGTCGAAACAACTAAGCCTTCAGCAACTAATTTAACTGTACGGTCGTTTTGGGGGTTTTCGGTACTTGCACTTGTAGCTTTAACCCAAAAAACAGAATTTAGAGAATCGACGCCGGAAATTGTTATTGAATTTTGCCAAAGAGCATTTGTAAGCGCGGTAGCACTTGTAAAATCGCTGTCCTCTGCAACTTGCCATTTTGCCGCATTGGTTCCTTCAAAATAAATGCTTGTATCGCTTTCAACCTCGTACCCAGAATCACAACGTACGGCAACTTTAGCACATTTTGTTTCAGACTGGCTGGCGTCCAAAATTAAAGTAAGAGGCAAGGAGTTATCGTTACTGGAAATTTCGGTACCGTCGGTACTATCTGCGGTAGGATTATTCATAAATAAATGAATGTGAGCCATTTCAAAGCCTCCAAATTTCTAAGGATAAATTGTAATATTTTCCAAAATGTGGAATGTAGCTGTATGCAGTAACTTTAACGCGGCAGTTATCGTGGATATTGCCCGCCTCGTCAATGATTGTTACAAGTGTTCGATTATTCCAATAACCAAAAAGAGTATCTTTATCAGAGGCGCGGATATTTACAGTGCAAGTTACTTTGTCGCCTTCAGGAACGCGCCCTAAATCCTGTACAACAACACCGCCGATTGTTTCAAGTAATTCTTGTCTATCGTCCGGCGTAAATTGCCAATTTTCAACGTTTAAAGTTTCAACCGTACCAATTTTAATAACCATTGAAATTACCTCCAATGGCAGATAAAATTTGTGGCGTGATAACATCTGCAACTTTTTCAGCCAATTCTTGAATATGAGAATAATCCCACGCGTGAGCCTCTTGAATACTAACATTATTTGTAACGTTGTTTGTTGTAGAAGTATTTTGTTGGTTATTTGTTGCTGAAGTTGCAGATTTAAGCGCAGAAATCAAATCAATAAAAGCACTTGTAGCGTCTTGAATTTGCGGGGATAATTCGTCGAAACTGTTGCTTATATCGCTAGTTGTAGCCGTTAAATCATTAAAATAACTTTCCACGTCATTAATTACTGGCGGCAAGGTTTCAAAATCACTTTTGACAGTATCAATCGTCGGAGTTAATGATTGAATTGCAGAATCAACGCCGCTTATATCCATTTCCGGCAAGCCTTGCGGGGTATTGTCAAGGGTATAACTCGGAGTAACATCGCCAATGGCGTCTTCAAGTGTTTGTGCGTACTTGGACAGTGAATTTTCCACAGATTCTACTTTTTGTGCAAGTTCGTCTGCCGGTAGCAGTCCATATATTTCTTTTAAAGTTTCATCAGTAAAATCTTTGTCCCCAATGATTAATTTTGTACCCAGCATTTCGTGTTTTTGGCGTAGATTGTCTTGTTCTTCAACAAATTTATCAAGCAGATATTTTTGATTTTGTCCAAAAGAATAATCTGAAAAAAGATTTTCAAGCTGTTTATCTGTATCAGTCATAAAATTTTTTAACAACGAATTTTGCGCTATTTGTTGTGCTTTTTGAAAATCTGCTAATTGTTGTGGCGTCATTTGCAAATCTTTGGAAGTAATTCCTGCGTCGTACAGTTTATCAAGCTGATATTGCTTTAATCCCGCGTAGCCGCCCTTTTGAAAAGCCCTGTATTCTTCAAGTTGACTTTTTAAAATTTCCATTGCCGCGTTTCTTTGAGCGTTTACCTTTTGCTGTTCCGCCCATTGTGTAGCTTTTACTTCCTCAACGCCTTTATCTATCCACGCTTGTTTTTCTCGTTCAATTTCGTCTAAACGCTGTTCAAGGGAATTTTTCCATATTGAATCAAGACTGGCTGCAATTTCATCATTTAAATCTTCAATCGCCTTTGCCTTTAGTGCTTGCGCGTATTTTTCAGCCTCCGCCTCTTCCATTCCCGCGTCTATCCAATCGTCTTTGAAATTTTCTATTTCAATCATTCGATTTTCAAGGTCTGTTTTAAATTCTTCAGTTGCCTCATCGCGCAGATCATCTAATTCATCTTCAAGTTGTAATTGAATATTTTTACGTTTTTCAGCATATAAATCTTCAACCGCTAATTTTTCACTTTCCGACATTGCAAGTTGTCTTAGGTTTAATTCTCTTTCCAAGTCCAACTGCGCCAATTCTAAATCGTGTCCGTGCTTAAAGTGCTGATTTTCTAATTTGACGCCTTCAAGTTCATCCCTTAAAGCAACCTCACGGGCATAATTGTATTGACTAAGTGCGTCTGTTGCGTCTTTTGTAGCCGCTGTTGATTCTTTAGTTGATTCAATACCTTTTTCTTGTTCACGGCGGAAATCAGCCCAAGACTTAGTACCTTCTTCAACTTTACCGTTATATTTATCTTGTTTTTCCTGCGCCCTTTCAAGAATATCATTAAAAAGCGCGTCTTTAGTCTTGCCTAAAACATTTAAACCGCCGAATTGGAAAAGTTCTTCAGGCAGATTATTTTGGGCTAAATCCATTAACCCCATATTTGGCAATTCGTCATAAACCGCCTTTAAAGCCTTTAATTTGTCGGCAACAGTGGAAAAAGTTTCAATGGCAATGAATCCCCAACTTTGTATTGTATCTTTATTTTCAACTAAAAATTCGGTACCGTCGTGAATTACTTCAAAAAGTTTTTCAAACCCTGCAACGCTGAAAGGCGTAACGATATTTTCAAAGGCATCTTTAAATTCGCCCATTTGCTCGGTTAAAAGTCTAAGCGCACGATCTGCCTTATGAAATTCTTCAGGGTCTAAACCTGCGTCAAAAATTTTTTCGGCGTCTTCTCCTGCCTCTTCCCACCTGTCAAGAATCTGTTTAGCGTCAGTAACGCCACTTTCGCCGCCCATCATTTGGAGAAATTCAATTTCTTGTCCTGCCTCTTTAGCTTTTTGGTACATTCGGTAAATTTCTTCAACTTGTTCATCAAATTTTTTAAGTTTACCATTGGGATCAAAAATGTTACCGCCTGCCCAGCGCATCGCTATTGCCTCAGGATCATCCCACTCCCCTTTTGTCATAGCGTCATTCAGACCGGCTAAAAAACCGTGTAAATCTTCAATTTCGCCGCCGGTAAATTTAACGCGCCTTGCGAGGGTTTCCATATTGTTTACCGAAAGATTGAAATTATATGATTGCGTTTGAAGTTCCCGCCATCTTTCGATTAAATCATTTGTTGCAGTTCCTACGGCAATTATTGCCCCGCTTAAAGCCGTAAATCCTGCAACTGCCAACTTTACTTGTGGCGGCAATTTTTCAAGGATACTGTCAAGCCCGCCAAATTCAAGCCCTGCTGATTCTGCAGATTCACCGCCGGAAGTAGTGCTTTTATTTAAATTTTCCTGCGCTGTTGTTACGCTGTTTAGTTGTTGTTCAAGCCTTTGTAGCGATAATTGCTCCCTGCGTAAATTACCTTCCATTTCCCGCGTTTCTGCCGCATTTGCGCCTTGTGAATTTTGCAGTTGCCGAAAAGCCGCGTCTGTTAATCGAACTCTATCCCTTTGAATTTGAATTTGTTGGTTAAGCGATTGAATACGAGTTTCTAAAATCTGCTCAGCATTTGCGGTTTCATCAAGCCCGCCTATTTCAACCTGCGCGCGTAAATCTATTATATTTCTTTCCCTATTCAAGCGATTTAAATTTTCTTGAATAGTTTGGCGTGCGTCAACAAAGCCGGATTCAAGCTGTGAAATATCAAGTCCAACACTTACAAAGGCGTTTGCTGTGTTATTGGAGCCGCTTGCAGTGCTTGCCTGTGTACGATTTAAACTTTGAATTTGTTGTTCAAGCCGCTGTAAGGAAACTTGCTCGCGTTGAAGTCTAGCCTCCATATCTTGAGCCGCTGAAGACGCCGCGCCTTGACTGTCCGCTAATTGTCTATGAGCCGCCGAAACTAACTGTATTCTTGCGCGTTGTATATTTAATTGTTCAGTTAAAGCGCGTTGTCTTATTTCCAAAATTCGTGTTTGATCTGCGGTTTCATCAAGCCCGCCTATTTCAACTTGCGCCCTTAAATCAGTTAAATTACTTTCACGGCTTAATCTGTTTAAATTTTGCTGAACTGTCTGATTAGCATTAACATAGCTACTTTGCGCCGCTGTTTGACTTGAAGTTGCTAAATCACTTTGAGCCGCCGTTACTCGCTGTAATTGTTGTTCCAATCTTTGAAGTGAAAGTTGTTCACGTCTTAGCCGCGCTGCCATATTTTGAGTTGCCGCCGCGCTTTCACCTTGTGTATTGGACAACTGCCGAAAAGCCGCGTCTGTTAGGCGTATTCTGTCTCTTTGCATACTTAGCTGTTGATTCAGTGAACGTTGCCGCGTTTCTAAAATTTGTGTGGCATCAACAGTTTCATCCATTCCGCCTATTTCGACTTGTGCTCTTAAATCTATAATATTTCTTTCCCTGTTCAATCTGTTCAAATTTTGCTGAATTGTTTGATTAGCGGATATAAAATCAGATTCAAGTTGCGAAATATCAAGCCCTAAGTCTATGAAAATTGCGCCTGCGCTGTTATCTGTTGCCATTCTTTCACCTCACTTTTTAAAAATTTAAGCCGCCATATTTCTACAGCGGCTTTTTTCATTTCCAAATTTCGTCAATGTAATGTATTTCGACAGACATTTTGGCTTTTACAATGGTTAAATCCAACAAATATTCTAAATCTGAATTGCGCACTTCATTTACGGTCAAATTAAATTCTTTCGTCCAAAACAAAAACCAATACAAAGCTGTTTCATACGGCGTCAAGTCTAATTTGTTGCCGCCGTTTCTTCCAAGTTTTTTTCGAGTTCCTCAAATTTACCTGTCAACAAATTCCAAAGGAATTCTGCGCACTCAAAATATTTTTTCTGCACTTCTTCAAGGTACAGATTGTCAAGCAGTGCATCTTTAGTTAAGCCGTCGAATTGTGATGCAAGAAATTCACAAACTTTATCAACGTATTCTGTAACAGGAAATTTTTTTCTTTCTTCGTCAAATTTGGCAAAATCAGCCCACATATTGGCTTTTGGTC
>CALGGV010000082.1 GCA_937915725.1 uncultured Selenomonadales bacterium | reverse complement strand
CAGAAAAACTTTCAGAAAATGCCGCGCTTGTCAGTCGTTGCGGACTCGAAGGCGAAAAAATTATTTCGGATATTAATTCCCATAAAAACGAAAGGCTGAATTATCTTTCGACAATATTAACCAGAAAGAATGACGGCTTATCCTAATGAAAGTTTACAAAAATTTTGAGGAAGTTACAGAAATTCTCAACGCAGAAAAACTTTCAGAAAATGCCGCGCTTGTCAGTCGTTGCGGACTCGAAGGCGAAAAAATTATTTCGGATATTAATTCCCATAAAAACGAAAGGCTGAATTATCTTTCGACAATATTAACCAGAAAAAATGGCGATTTATCTAAACTTTAATCTTGAAAATATTTATTCGATAGTGTAGAATTTGCTTGCAAAATTTGAAAGGGGGTGTTCATGGTGGCTGAACGTGAAATTAAATACCGCGGCTTGAAAACTTTTCAAATATTCAACGGCGAAACAAACAGTGTTTGGATTTACGGCTTTTATTTAAAGCGCGGAACATATGGAGATCCCGGACCTCAAGCGCATATTTTCGTTTATGAAAACGGCTATGAAGGTTATCGCGTTGAGGCCGAAACCATTGGACAATTCACAGGGCTTTTAGATAAAGCCGGACGTGAAATTTATGAAGATGATATTATATCTTTTGATAATGGAAATATTGGCATCGTTGAATTTTCTCACGGTTGCTTTGTGGTAAAATATGGTAAGGATAATGTAACGCGTTCACTTTATGAAATTCATAATTGGAGCGTCGAAATTTTGGGGAATCGTTTTGAAAATCCGGAATTGCTGGTTGGACAAAATATTCCTAAATCAAAACTTGATGATCCTTCGACAATTCCTATTTTTAAGTCGATGGCGTACGAAAGGAGCGAATAGATGTTTTTTTCTAAAACTCTAATCTGTACTGCCCTTATCGGCTTTATTTTTTTTTCCACAAATGCTGAGGCTTATGACTTGCCAAAAATTCTGCCGGATAAAAAAAAATCTGAAACAACGCCCGTTGGTGCCAGCGATTGGAGCAGCGCAGAAATTTTTGAACAAAAAATAAAATCCTTGCTTGCCGAAAATGAAAATTTGCCCGCCTCTTCTAAGGAACGAATTAACAAAGATAAAAATTTAATTTTTATTGCCTTTTACAAGGGCAATGCTTACTTTCTCGATAGGTATTCTATTAAAATTTCAAAAAATAATCCCGAAAGGAAAAGTTGGGAACAACATATTTTCCCAATAGGGAAGGGAATTTCTCCAACAAATTCAAGTTATACTCAACAAAAATTTTCTCTGCAAAATGACGAATTTTATAATTCCTTGCGGAAACGTGATAAAATTTCTGCCGTCGAAAATGACGAAGATAAAAAATTTTTGGCTGAATGTTTTAAAGTCGGCTATTTTTACGCCTTCAAAAAAGAAATTGATACTTCAAAGATTTTTTAAAACTAGATGTTGTTTACAAATTAAATTTTTTATTTTGAAATATACTTTTCTTTGTTGCGTCAAAGAAAAGTATCAAAAGAAAAACGCTTTTACCTTAACCGAAATAAAACTGAGTCCGCTGTTTTCGCATCACGCGAAAAGCGCGGACAGTGCGCGCGTCCTTGCGCGCCAATTAACGTCTACTTTTTGCAAACATTCTCTAAAAGCGGTGTGAAAATTTCGTTGTAAATTTAAAAAATCGCCCTGAAAATTTTAATGCTGAATAGACACTTCAAAGATTTTTGAAAATTAAAAGCGGCGTGAAAATTTCGTTGTAAATTTTAAAGTTCGCCCTGAAAATTTTAATACTGAATCGACACTTCAAAGATTTTTGAAAATTAAAAGCGGCGTGAAAATTTCGTTGTAAATTTTAAAGTTCGCCCTGAAAATTTTAATTCTGAATCGACACTTCAAAGATTTTTGAAAATTAAAAGCGGTGTGAAAATTTCGTTGTAAATTTAAAAATTCGCCTTGAAAATTTTAATGCTGAATCGACACTTCAAAGATTTTTGACAAATCTGCAAACTAATAATATAATTACGCTTGTAATTTTTAAAATTAGCGTACGTAAAATATTTTTGACGTAATTTAGACGAGGGAATTTTTTGCAGATGCGCTTGTAATTTTCAAAGAAAGAGGTTTTTATAATGAGTGAAAATCGCAAGTACAAATTTGAAA
>CALGGV010000081.1 GCA_937915725.1 uncultured Selenomonadales bacterium | reverse complement strand
ATTATCAAAAATATCATTGTGAAAAACCAACTGATACCATAAACAGCCATTAACGCCGCGTAAGTTGGAATTTTGGCAAAGACTGTAAAAACCCAAGTAATTCTTATCCCGCAAACAAAAACCAAAGTGATTATCGCAGGAGCCAAAGAAATTCCGTAGCCGCGCAGTGAACCCGAAATTATTTCCATAATTACAGAAATTATTTCCGGCGCAATTATATACCACAATCTTATAACGCCCAATCTTATAACTTCTGAATCGTCGTTGAAAAATCTAACAAGAGGCTCGGCAAAATATAAAATCGCCGCCGATAAAATAAACATCAGCAAAATATTTATCTGCAGTGAAACTTTTGTAACGTCTTTGCAACGCGCCAAATTTCCCGCGCCGTAATTTTGACTTACAAAAGTTGTTGCCGCCTGTCCGAATCCGTTTGTTAAGCAGAAAACATTTATCTCAATCGTAAAAGCCGCCGCGCTTGCCGCCATTGCGTCCGGTCCAAGCGCGTTTATCGCAGTTTGTATCAGCAAATTTGACAGCGAAAAAACCATTCCTTGAATACCGGCGGGCAATCCGATTCTTACAGTTTCTTTCAAGCAGGATTTATCAATTTTTAATTCTGAAATGTCAAGATGAATGACGCCTTCAGCTTTTCGCAAGCCGTAAAAAAGCATAACCGCGCTAACGGCGTTTGCAATAACCGTAGCCCACGCCACGCCGTCAACGCCCCAATTAAATTTCAAGACAAAAAATAAATTCAGTGCGATATTTAAAAAACTTGCAACAGTCAACGCAATTAAAGGCGTCTGAGT
This sequence comes from uncultured Selenomonadales bacterium, assembly GCA_937915725.1. Taxonomy (GTDB): domain Bacteria; phylum Bacillota; class Negativicutes; order Selenomonadales; family Selenomonadaceae; genus Quinella. The sequence continues at coordinate 372 of CALGGV010000081.1, read as the reverse complement.
ATCGCCGCGACTTCTGAAAATCGCCGCCTCAAAATTGTAAATCCCCATTACCGGCAAGCCGAAGGCGTAAATTCTCAAATAAGTTTCAGCCATTGGAGCAACCGCCGCCGGAACTTGTAACCATTCAAAAACAGGATTAACCAAAATCTGCGCGATGCCGCAAAGTGCCACGCCGACAATTAACGCCAATAAAAATGCCGTGTGAACTGCGCTATGCACACGGTCAAATTTTTCTGCGCCGATATTTTGAGCTATTACAACATTTGCGCCCAAACTCAAGCCCATAAATAAATTTACAAGCAAGCCAATCAGCGCGGTATTGTTGCCGACAGCCGCCATTGCGTTTTTGCCGACGTATTGCCCCAAAACTGC
>CALGGV010000080.1 GCA_937915725.1 uncultured Selenomonadales bacterium | reverse complement strand
GCGACTTCAGATTTTAGGGCGAAAATTAAAAATTCCAATTCGCAGGTTAAAATATTACTTTCGCCGTCTTTTGTAATTGAAAAATTTTCCAAACTGGCAAGCCGTTCCCCGTCCAAAATTTCTCGAATGAAATTTAACAGTGAAATATAATCAGCCTCAAGATGAATTTTTATAATCTGCCGCTGTACTGAATTTTTTTCTGAAGTTTCGCCGACTTGTACCGAATTTAGCAAAATCTTTTTATTTTCAGCCAAAGTGTAAAGTTCAGAAATAAATTTTTCGGCGTTCATTTCGGTGGGTAAAAGTTCCTGTGCTTGTGTTAATTTTTCTTCAGTTAATTCCACGAATTCTTCAAAATTTTTATGGCGCGTCTGCAAAATTTCAAGTTCTTTTTCGATTGTTTGAAGGCGTTTTGTTTCGGCTTTTAAGCTTGAAATTTCGGCTTGAATTGGAATATAAATAAATTGCCGGTACAAAATTGCAACCGTCGCGCAGGTTACAAAAACTATCGCCGGTAAAAAATTTTTTTTAATCATAAATTTTCACAACAAAAAAGAGACTAAGACTAAAAAAATCCCTAGTCCTTAGCCCCTAATCCTTAATCCTTATTCTGCAGTGAAAGGCAAAAGTGCAATATTGCGCGCGCGTTTAATAGCAAGTGTAACTTGACGTTGATGCTTAGCACAGTTGCCGGAAATACGGCGCGGAAGAATTTTTCCACGTTCGGTAATGAAACGGCGCAATTTCGCCGCGTCTTTATAATCTATTTGTTCGACTTTATCCACGCAAAAAGTACAAACTTTTCTGCGCGGGCGTCTTCCTCTTTCTCTACGCATTTTCAACCCTCCTTAGGGGATTTTCAATCAAAATGGAACGTCAATATCATCATCATTATTATCATTGCTGCCGTAATTCGGCTCCGGATTTTTTTCACCGGAATTATTATCATAATCGCCACCGCCGCTGGTGTTATCGTTTTGGCGTTTACCGCCGGCAAATTCGATATTCTCAATGGTAATATTTACGCCATAACGTTTGACTCCATTTTTATCTTCGTAATTGTCATTTTCAACGCGCCCTTCGACGAGAACACGCGAACCTTTTTTAAAGTAACGTCCGCAAAATTCGGCGGTTTTATTCCATGCCACCATATTAAAAAAATCTGTAATACCTTGTCCGTCGTTACTTTTTGAAGAATACGGGCGGCTAACAGCAATTCCCATTCTGGCATAAGCAGTGCCGCTTTGAGTATAACGAAGTTCAGGATCACGCGTCAAATTTCCGCTTAAAATAACTTTGTTCATAATTAATCCTCTTTTTCGTCAGCGCGAACGATCATATGTTTGAGAATTTCATCAGTGATTTTCATAACACGGTCGCATTCGTCGACGCAAGCCGGCGGGCAAGTTACATAAAAAATTACATAAAAACCTTCGACTTCCTTTTTAATTTCGTACGCAAGGCGACGTTTGCCCCAACGATCTTCTTTGTCGATTGTGCCGCCGTTTGCCGCTATGAGTTTTGAAAATTTTTCAATGATTGCGTTATTTGCCTCTTCCTCAAGCGGTTTCACGATGAAAACTATTTCGTACTTTCTCACAAAACACACCTCCTCTTTGGTCTGCGGCGCGGTTTCTCTCCGCGCAGGGAAGTTTTTATAAACTAACCAAAACGGAATTATAGCAACCTTTAAATTTTTATGCAAGTCTTTTCTAAAAAATAATCTGACACGAATAACTAAAATAAAATACCGTAATTGATGTCAAATATCCGCGCTTAAATTCTCCGACTTATAACTGCACAAGTATATTCAGCGGAATATACTAAAAAATACTGCACTAAACCACGCTCAAAATTCCAAAATTTATGCATAAGAATTTTATCAAATTTCGCGAAATTTTTAGTTTTCATGTCAGCAATTTTAAAAACGCTGCTATTTTTTGACATACTCCCGATTGTGCTATAAACAATCGATTTTTCAACAACCAAAATTTTTTCTGAAGAGGCGGATTTTACCTCTGCCCATCTTCAGCTTTATACAGAGTTTTATTTTTCTATGCAATTTTTTTGCACCTTATATCTCCACCTCTAAAGACGAAGGCTTTACGGCGCATTTTCGGTAATAAATGTAAAATCGAAATAACTTGCACTATTTCTGATCTTGAAATTTAATTTTTCATTTGTTAAAATACATTTGTAATAAAAAAATAATCTAATTGAATATGAAAAATTCCTGTGTTTTGGTTATTTTTATTTGTAATCCATTTTACACGGGTTTTTTATTACCGTCAATACTTTCATATAAAAACGGTAGCTGGACGCTAAATTGTTTTAACACGGCGATAACTCAAAATTCTTTATACATACAATACATTTAGGCAATAAATTTTTAGGAGGGAAAATCTATGAATGCAATTTTTACTCGTACAAGCATAAGAAGTTTTGAAGATAGGGAAATTGAGTCTGAAAAAATCGAAAAACTTTTAAAGGCGGCAATGGCGGCTCCAACTGCAAAAAATCAGCAAGCGTGGGAATTTTACGTTGTAACAAACAAAGAAGTTCTTGCAAAACTCGGCAAAGTTACGCCCTATTCAGCTGCCGCCGCAAATGCTCCAGCGGCTATTGTTATTTGCTACAACAAAGACAATGTAAAAGTTCCAAAAATGCTTGATATTGATTGTGCCATTGCCACTGAAAATATTTGGCTTGAATGTGAAGAATTAGGGCTCGGCGGCGTTATGCTGGGAATGGCACCCTTTGAAGACAGAATGAGTGCGCTTTCAAAAGTTTTGAACTTGCCGGAAAATATTTCTGCGTTTACAATTTTTGCGCTCGGTTATCCAAAAAATAAAAAGCCGCAACAAGATCGCTACGATGCAAAGAAAGTTCACTATATCAAATGACAGTCGAAGAAATTTTCAAGACGCCAATATTTTTGGCACCAATGGCAGGCGTGACTGATTCAGCTTTCAGAATAATTGTGCGTGAACTTGTAGACGCAACTTACAAAAAAAATTTACTTATGTTTTCAGAAATGGTAAGTTGCAACGGTATTCACTATCGCAACGAAAAAACTTTGGAAATGCTGAAAACTTCAGAAGGCGAAAGACCGGTTGCAATTCAGCTTTTCGGATCGAATCCGGAAATCTGCGCGACGGCGGCAAAGTACGTTGAAGAATTGGGGACGGCGGCGGTTATCGATTTTAATTTGGGTTGTCCCGCGCCAAAAATCGTAAAAAACGGCGAAGGCTCCGCACTCATGCAAAATCCAAAACTTATCGGCGAAATTTTATCTGCAATTAGAAAAGCTGTAAAAATTCCGTTCAGTATAAAAATTCGGCTCGGCTTTGACGAAAATATTAACGCTGTTGAAATTGCGAAAATTGCCGAAAATTGCGGCGTGGATTTTATCGCAGTGCACGGGCGGACGCGCCAACAATTTTATAGCGGCGCGGCTAATTGGTACGAAATTGCAAAAGTTAAAGCCGCCGTAAAAATTCCCGTTATTGCAAACGGCGACGTTAAAAATTTTGATTCACTGGAAAAAATTTTGGAAATTACAAAGGCTGACGGCGTAATGGTAGGACGCGCCGCACAAGGCAACCCGTGGATTATCGGCGCACTGTTGAAATATTTTTTGACGGGCGAAAAAGTTTCTCCGCCGAGTTTAAATGAGCGCGTGGAAATTATGAAACGCCACTTTGAAAAATTAATCGAGTGCAAGGGCGAAAATGTGGCAATTCGAGAAATGCGGGCGCACGCCGCGTGGTATACTAAAGGCTTGAAAGGCGGCGCAGAATTACGAAAAAATTTCAACTGCGCTGAAAATGTTTCTGATTTTGAAAAAATTTTCGACAAAATTAAAAATTTATAATGCACTGCTGAAATATTTTTTGACGGGCGAAAAAGTTCCTCCGCCGAATTTAAATGAGCGCGTGGAAATTATGAAACGCCACTTTGAAAAATTAATCGAGTGC
>CALGGV010000079.1 GCA_937915725.1 uncultured Selenomonadales bacterium | reverse complement strand
CTCCAAAAGTTCAGTTGTAAATCTGCCTTCCCTAACATACGCCGTAAAAATTGGCGTCCCCCATTCAATTCCAATGCTGCCCCAGCCGATTGTCATTGCGTTAATACAGTCTTCAGCCTCGCTTGTCAGCAAAATTCCTTTCGGCAACGCCTTAAAAATTTCGCCCGCGTATTCAAAAATATTAATTTCCTTAATCAAAATTATCACTCCTTTTTTGAATTAAAATTTGTCCAGAAATTTTTTGTGTACTTGAGTGCACACAGCCGCTTTAAAATTTTTTTGTGTGCTTGAGTGTACATAGTCGCTTTAAAATTTTTTGTGTGCTTGCGTGCACACAGACGCTTTTACAATGCAGAAATTTTTTGTGCTTGCGTGCATACAGACGCTTTTTTAAATTTAAAATAAACTCATTTGGTTACTTTGTTCAAGCCCATTTAAACAGCCGTGCTCTTGAAGTGCGGCTATACTTGTTCTTGTGATACTTGCACGATTTTTTAAATCTTCAATCGAAGTAAATTTACCGGCTTGTCGCGCAGTTGCAATATTTTGAGCGGCAGTTTCGCCGACGCCTGCCAAAGATTGTAAAGGCGGTAACAAAGAATTTTTCAGCATAATAAATTTTTCGGCGTCAGATTTATACAAGTCCACGCGTTCAAATGTAAAGCCGCGCAATAACATTTCATACGCCAGTTGCAAAACTGCCAAAGTATCTTCTTCCTTCATTTCCAGTTCACGCTCGGTTGAAAGTTTTTCCAGTTCATCAATTTTAGATTTTATGTGATTTTTGCCCTTGCAAATTTCCTGTGCGTCAAATTCATCTGCGCGAATAGAAAAATAAGCCGCATAATAAGCAAGCGGGTAATGAACTTTACAATAAGCAATTCTGTAAGCCATCATAACATAAGCTGTGGCGTGCGCACGCGGGAATAAATATTTAATTTTTTGGCAAGAATCAATGTACCAATCCGGGACGTTGTGAGCTTTTAAATCTTCGACGTTTTCAGCTGAAATACCTTTGCCCTTGCGAACATTTTCCATAATTTTAAAAGATTTTAGCGCGTCTACGCCGTGATGAATCAAGTACATCATAATGTCATCACGCGCCGAAATTGCGTCTTTCAAAGTGCAAATTTTTGACTTGATTAAATCCTGCGCGTTGCCTAACCAAACGTCCGTCCCGTGCGAAAAGCCGGAAATTCTAACTAAATCACTAAAAGCATTCGGTTGAGTATCATCAATCATCATTCTTGTAAAACTTGTGCGAAATTCCGGAATGCCAAAAGTGCCGGAATTTGTACCAATTTGTTTTGAAGTTAAATTAATTGCGTCAGTAGAATTGAAAATACTAAGCGTGGCTTTATCGTCAAGCGGAATTGTCAACGGGTCAACGTGCGTTAAATTTTCCAGCATTTTTATAACAGTAGGATCATCATGCCCTAAAATATCCAATTTGACAAGGCGCGAGCTTATCGAGTGATAATCAAAGTGCGTGGTAATAGTATCGGCAGATTTTTTACCGGCAGGATGTTGAATCGGCGAAAAATAATGAATATCCATATCACGCGGCACAACCATAATACCGGCGGGGTGTTGCCCTGAAGTAGTTTTGACACCCAAGCAACCTTGCGAAAGTTTGACAAGGTAGGAGCCGTGCTTTTTAACTTCCTGTTCAGCAAAATATTTTTTAGCGTAAACAAAGGCGGTTTTATCTGCAATAGTCATGATACTGCCTGCGCGGTAAACATTGTGCTTGCCAAACAAAATTTCGGTGTATTTGTGCGCTGAAGATTGATATTCGCCGGAAAAATTTAAATCAATATCCGGAACTTTATCGCCGTCAAATCCCAAAAATACTGCAAATGGTATATCGTGCCCGTCCTTAGAAAGAGGATAACCGCAAACGGGACAATTTTTATCTTCCAAATCGTAGCCGCAATTAACCGAGCCATCGGTAAAAAATTTTGTGTATTGACATTTTGGGCAGCGGTAATGCGGCGGCAAGGGATTAACTTCAGTAATTCCCGTCATAGTTGCAACGAATGAAGAGCCTACCGAGCCGCGCGAGCCTACCAAATAGCCGTCGTCATTCGATTTCTTAACCAACATTTGGGCAACTAAATACAAACTGGAAAAGCCGTGCGCAATAATCGGCTTAAGTTCCTGCTGTAACCTGTCCTCAACAACTTTTGGCAAATTTTCGCCATACAATCTGCGCGCCTTTGAATAAGTCATATCTGTAATTTTTTCATCTGCGCCGGGAATTGCGGGCGAATACAAGCCGTCCGGAATTGGTTTTAAAATTTCAACAGAATCAGCAATTTTATTTGGATTGGTAACAACTGCCGCGTAAGCTAAATCTTTGTCAAGGTAGTTAAATTCTTCAAGCATTTCTTCAGTTGTGCGCAGGTAAAGCGGCGGTTGCTCTTTTGCGTTTTTATAACCTTTGCCGTTCATCATAATTGCGCGGTAAATGGAATCTTCCTTGTTTAAAAAATGTGCGTCACAAGTGGCAACCAGCGGCTTATTTAATTTTTGCGAAAGTTCAGCAACGCGCTTGTTAATATTTATTAAATCTTCGTCAGTGTGGATATTTGGGAAACGTTCACTGCGCTTTAAAAAATCGTTGTTATGAATTGGCTGAATTTCTAAGTAGTCATAAAAATTAGCAATTTCTTCAATTTCAGTTTCAGATTTACCGGCAACAATGGCGCGAATTAATTCGCCCGCCTCACAAGCCGAGCCTAAAATTAATCCTTCACGAAAATTTTTCAGTACATTTTTTAAAATACGCGGCGTGTATCTGAAAAATTTCAGTTGACTAAGTGAAACGAGGCGATAAAGATTTTCTAAGCCGATTTTATTTTTGGCAAGCAAAATTATATGGTAGGCAGAACTTTGCTCTAAATCGTCTACAAGGTAACCTTCCATACCGTAAATAATTTTTATAGGTGTACCATTTTTAGCAAGTTTAGCGGCAGTATCAGCCGCCTCCGGAAACGCTTGAATAACTCCATGATCTGTTATTGCAACAGACGACCAGCCCCAATTTGCGGCAGTTGTAATTAAAGTTTCCGGCGAAATTACGGCGTCCATTTGGCTCATCGTTGTATGCACGTGCAATTCAACGCGCCTAATTTCGGCGTTATCCATTCGCACAGATTCAGCAAATTTTTCAAGTGGCTCCACTTTTTCAAAGTTTAAAATATTTTCTTTGAGGTATTCGTCATATTTGACACTTCCGCGCACTTTAACGCGCATTCCGGATTTCAAATTTTCGGCAAGATTTTTAGCATCTTCTTTCGCTCCGTTAGTGAAAAATTTTTTGCAAATAATCCCGTCTGTATCGTCAATGACGCTGAAGGTTAAAGCGCAGGATCCCTTTTGAAATTCGCGCAGGCTGACGCTGTAACCATAAGTAACCTTGTCAATATCTAAGCCAATTTCGCCTTCGATAATAATTTTTTCGTCGCCGTCTTTGAGACTTTCAATTTTTGTAATTTCGCCGTTAATTTTTTGTGCAAGAATTTTACTGCCGTTAGATTTTTCGGCGGTAGAATTTGCTACTTCAGATTTTTTTTCCGGTTTAATGATTTTAAACGGCTTTACAATTTCTTTGAATTCAAAATTAATTTTGGCGTCAACTTGATATTCTTCAGACAAAAAATTTTCAGCCGCGCGCAGATTTTCTTCAGTAATATTTTCACTTGAACTTAAAGAAATTTCCCATTGCTGAATTTCCGGTACAACGATAACTTCATTAAGGTTGCAAGTTTTTGGAATTTGGGCGCAGAGTTTTGAAAGAATTTGTTTATTTCGTGGAGTGATTTTGTATTTATCCATTTAAGCCCCCCTTTCTGAACATATGAGAAAAATTCGGCGAGTATAACTGTGATTTTTCATAAT
>CALGGV010000078.1 GCA_937915725.1 uncultured Selenomonadales bacterium | reverse complement strand
TTTTATTCTAATTTTTTAAAAACAAAAATTAATTGCGGCTACGTTTTCTGTAGGGAACAACTTCCTCAAATTGTAAAAATTTTACGTTGCCTTCAAGATCAGCCAAAATAATTTCTTCAATTTCAAATTGTGACAAAAATTGAAAAGTTTCTTCGTTGGGCGAATAAAGCCCTTCAATGTCAGCAACAATAGCAATAGCGTCAAATTCACGTTTACCATCAGCAATAGCGCGCGCCATTGCCACAACTTCAGCAGATAAGCTATATTCAGGGATAGGGTGATCTATTGTGCAACCGCTGTAAAGTGTACCATCCGCCGCCAAAGCGCAAGCCCCCGCAACTATTCCATCGTACAAAGAATAAGCATTTTTCATTGAATCCATTGCTGTCCTAACCATTGTATCTGCAATATCAATATTCATTTTATCGCCTCCTAAATCGTATTTTATAATTTTGCCGTTATCAAAAAAAATCCTGCTCATTTTTAAAAAGTCTGTTATAATTATTGGCAATTTATTTCACAGGAGGTAAAGTTGATTTTGCAAAAAATTATTGGAGTAAGATTTAAAAAAGCCGGCAAAATACATTTTTTCGACCCCGGCGAAGAAGACGATATAAAAAGCGGCGATTGTGTAATTGTGGAAACTGCGCGCGGGCTTGAATGTGGCGATGTTGTAATTGGAGTGCGAGAAATTCCGGTTGCAGAAAATCCGGAATGCCCAAATATTCAGCCGCCCCATAAAATTTTTCGTAAAGCTACACCGGACGATTTGGCGCGTGTTGAAGAAAATCGTATAAAAGAAAAAAAAGCTTATGATATTTGCCGAGAAAAACTTTTGGAACATGATTTACCAATGAATTTAATCAATGTCAATTATACTTTTGACTTGAATAAAATAATTTTTTATTTCACGGCAGAAGGGCGCGTAGATTTTCGCTCACTGGTAAGGGATTTAGCATATATTTTCCATACGAGGATTGAACTTAGACAAGTTGGAGTTCGTGACGAGGCAAAACTTTTGGGCGGCGTTGGTTGTTGCGGGCGTCCTTTGTGTTGTTCAACTTTTTTGGGCGATTTTGCGCCGGTTTCAATTCGTATGGCTAAGGAGCAAAATTTATCTTTAAATCCTACAAAAATTTCCGGAATTTGCGGGCGTTTACTTTGCTGTTTGAAATATGAAAATGATTATTATCACGAAAATTATATTGAACAGGCGAAAGATTATCAGCCTAAACAAGGCGAAAGAGTTATTTTGGAAAATGGCAGGACAGGAAAAATTGTTGCGATAAATGAAGTTCGCAGGAACGCTACAATTTTGGTAGACAACGGCAAGGATACTGTCGTTACAAATTGGGAAACTTTATTACCGCTGGAAAATGGAGAATCCGCCTCACAAATTATTGAGGATACTATTGAAGATATTGAAACAGAATTTGAGCCGCCGCCCGCTCCTGTGCCTAAGTCCGTGCCAAAATCTGAACGTTCTGAACGCCCCAAAAATCCTGAACGTAAAAAAAATCTTAGTCGCCGCGAAGATTCTTACACTGCTACAAATTTATTTGAAAATCGCCGCAATGATAAGGTTAATAAAAAAATGAATCGTCAACGCAAAAATCCAAATACCAAAAATCGAAAAAAATAGGTGTTAAAAATTTTTATGAATGTAGAATTGCAAGTGGGCAAAATCTGAACGTTCTGAACGCCCCAAAAATCCTGAACGTAAAAAAAATCTTAG
>CALGGV010000077.1 GCA_937915725.1 uncultured Selenomonadales bacterium | reverse complement strand
ATCGACGGCTGAAAAAATATTTCTGCAACGCTTGAAAATATTTTTAATCTTATTCAATAAAATTTTTCTTTAGAGTTTATTGGTAAATCCTGTAGAAATTTAAATATTGACGGCTGAAAAAATATTTCTGCAACACTTGAAAATATTTTTAATCTTATTCAATAAAATTTTTCTTTAGAATTTATTGGTAAATCCTGTAGAAATTTAAAAATCGACGGCTGAAAAAATATTTCTGCAACGCTTGAAAATATTTTTAATCTTATTCAATAAAATTTTTTTTTAGAATTTATTGGTAAATCCTGTAGAAATTTAAATATCGACGCGCCGAAAGGGCGCAATTTTTTTTTAGAAAAATTTTAGATTTTACTTTTGCCGACTTTATCAAAAGTTTCCAAAATATCTTTGTCCGGCTCCTTGTCAAATTTACTAACAATGTAAATCGCAACCAGTGAAAAAATAAATCCCGGTACAATTTCATAAAGTTCAAAGGGCGCAAAATTTTTCCACGCAAGAATTGTAACGCCGCCAACAATTATACCGGCGATAACTCCAATTCTTGTAGTGCGTTTCCAAAACAAACTCATTAAAAGCGCAGGACCAAACGCCGCGCCAAATCCTGCCCACGCATAAGCAACCATATCCAAAATAAAACTGTTGGGATTGAATCCCAAATAAACTGCGATTGACGCAATTATTAAAACCGACGCACGAGAAATCCAAACTAATTCAGATTGACTTGCATCTTTTCTGATTAAAGTTTTATAAAAATCTTGTGCGAAGGCTGACGCCGCAACTAAAAGCTGTGAAGAGGCAGTTGACATAATCGCCGCCAAAACTGCAGAAAGTACCACTCCGGCGATTATCGGCGGAAATAAATTGTTAGTCATTACAAGAAAAACTTTTTCGGCGTCCGTACCCTCAAGCGGCGTTGTCAAATAAACCGTGCCGATCATTCCAACTGCAACCGCCGCCGCCAAACTCAAAATAACCCACGTCATAGCAATTCTTGTAGCCGGTGGAATTTCTGCCGTTGATTTTACAGCCATAAATCTAACCAAAATATGCGGCTGTCCAAAATATCCAATTCCCCACGCCATTAAAGAAATTATTTCAAGTGCTGAAATTGTGGAGCCGTCCGGTTTTAAAAAAGGGTCGAACATTGACGCCTTAAAATTTGAAATTGCTGTAATTGTATCGCCGAATCCGCCTAAACTCATTGCCGCGCAAGTTGGAACAAGTAAAATTGCAAAAAACATCATTACGCCTTGAATAAAATCTGTTCGACTTACCGCCAAAAATCCGCCAATCAAAGTATAAAAAACTACCGAGCCCGCGCCTAACATTATTGCAACTGAAAAATCTAAGCCAAAAACTGTTTCAAATAATTTTCCGGCAGATACAAAGCCGCTTGAAGTGTACAAAATAAAAAATATCAAAATAAAAATTGCCGGTACAATTCGCAAAAGGTTACTTTCATCTTTGAAACGATTCTGTAAAAATTCCGGCAAGGTTAAAGCATTGCCTGCAAGTTCAGTATATCTGCGTAAACGCGCCGCTACAAAATGCCAATTCGCCCACGTTCCTATTGCAATTCCGACGGCTATCCAGCCCGCGTTTAAACCCGCCAAATATGCAAATCCCGGCACGCCCATTAACATCCAGCCGCTCATATCTGACGCCTCTGCAGAAAGTGAAGTTACCCACGCGCCTAATCTGCGGTTGCCCAAAAAATAATCGCTCATATTTTTTGTCTGTCGATAATAATAAACGCCTATTGCCATCATCAAGCCGATATAAAATACGAATGCATTAATTATCATTGCATCATTTGTCAAAATATCCTCTCCTCTGCAAAAAAATACCCCGCAATTATAATTGCAGGGAAATTTTTTGTAAAGAATTAGCGTCCGCTAATTTATTTTTCTCAAACACAATTTGTAACTTGTTTTTGAAGTTTGAATGAGTTTTTTGATTTTGCGAATATCTTCAAAGGCGTCAAATTCTCCGGCGTGAGTAGCTTTTCTGTACCAGCGTAAAGCTTTTGGATATTGTTTAAATTTGGCGTATAAATCGCCCATCATTTTTAAAGCGTAAATATTGCCGCCTTTAACCGCCTTTGAAAGCCAATAATGCGCCTTGTCAAAATCTTCATAATCGTTAGTCCAGATTATTCCCAAACAAGTCATAGCGTCAGTATTTCCCGCCCATGCCGCGTCAAAAAATAATTTTTCCGCCAAATCATATTCTTCTATTTCAAAATATAAATGCGCCAATTCGTCCATAGAATCTACATCGCCCATTGCAACGGCTTTTTTATAAAATTCAATCGCTTTTTCGATATGATCTTCAATCGCCTCTGCCTCTGAATAATAATATGCAATTTCTTTGATAGATTTTAAATCTGTGAAACTTTCGGCTTTATCCGTCCAAAATTTTGCCATTCTTTTATTTTTGCGCGTACCCAATCCATTTAAATAAAATCCTGCAAGATTCATCATTGCTGTGACGTTATCTAATTTTGCGGATTTTTCATACCATTTGAACGCCTCTTCATAATCTTCCAAAATTTCGTAAATGTAGCCGAGATTATTCATAGCTGTATAGTTTTCAAATTCTGCCGCCTTTTTAAACCATTCCATAGATTTTGAAATATTTGGTTTAACGCAACCTTCACCCTCCAAATACATATTGCCACAAGCAACCATTGCCGGTACAATTCCTGCCTCTGCCGCCTTCAGATAATATTTTAACGCCTTGACTTTATCGCCATTTTCTGACGCTATTTGCGCTTTTTCGTAATTTTGCTTGTCTTCTTCGGAATAAACATGGTACATTTTTGCACCTCTTTTCTAGGTTTAAGAAATTTTTATAACTTTAAAACTTTGTCGCCAATTTCTTTTAAAATTTCTAAATCGTGCGTTATGAAAAGTATGGCAAATTTTTTTTCAGTACAAAGGCGGCGTAAAAGTTTAACAATCTGCGCTTGAGTTGTAACGTCAAGGGCTGAAGTTGCCTCGTCGCAAATTAAAAGTTTTGGCGAAAGTGAAATTGCGCGTGCTATTGCGGCGCGTTGACATTGCCCGCCGGAAACTTCGTGAGGGTATCTTTCTACAAAGTCCGGCGTTAATCCTACTTCGATTAACAAATTTTTAATTCGTTCGTCAATATTTTTGAAATTGTAATTTCTCATTGGCTCGGCGATACTCCAGCCCAAAGTTCGGCGCGGGTCAAATGAATCTTCCGGCATTTGAAATATCATTTGCATATTTTTATAAACTGATTTTAAATTTTTTGAATTGGTAATATCTTGCCCGCACAAAATTATTTGCCCGCTGTCTGCAGGAATTAGCCGCGCAATTATCCTAGCCATTGTAGATTTTCCACAACCGCTACGCCCTACAATTCCCAAACATTCGCCCGCGTTTATTTCAAAATTTATATCGTCCAAAATTATTTTTTCGCCAAAACTTTTTTTCAAATTTTTTACTTCCAAAATTTTCATAAAAACTCCTTTCAGTCGTTTTAGGCAAAAGGCAAGAGGCAAGAGTTTTTCAATTTCCTACTGCCTCTTTACTACTGCCTACTGCCTTAAACCCTACTGCCTGTTAATTTAAAAATTTCGTCGGCAATATCATTAGCTACTTTTAAATTGTGCGTTACCATCACTATTGATACGCCGTATCGCTCGCGCAGTTTTAAAAATTCTTCAATGACGCTTGCTTGAGTTTCCGGATCAAGTGCGCTTGTCGGTTCATCTGCCAATAAAATTTTCGGCTCCAAAATCATTGCCGCCAAAATCCCGGCGCGTTGTCCCATTCCGCCGCTTAATCTGAAAGGATATTCATTCAGCACAGTTTTTTCAAGATTAATATTTTGCATAATATTTTCTGCGCGTGAAATAAATTCTTTTTCAGTCCAATTTTTGTGAGCTTGCACACTTTCAAAAATCTGCGCGCCAATGGTACGCACGGGGCAAAATGACGCCGTTGCATTTTGAAAAATATATCCAATTCCAGCCCCCGCAATTTTTCTGCGCTCTTCGCCTTGCAAATTTGTTATTTCTCTACCCTCAAAAAAAATCTTGCCGCCGGTAATTTTGCCGTTGCCCAAAATTCCCGCAATGGCTTTTAAAATCGTTGATTTACCCTTGCCGCTTTCTCCTACAATTACAAAAATTTTCCCCTGCGCGACGCTAAAATTTACATTATGAATAATTTCAGTTTCGCCATATGAAATGCAAAGATTTTCAATTTTTAAAATTTCACCAGTCATTTAAATTTTTCCTATTGCCTCTTGCCTACTGCCTGAAAAATTATTTTTTCTCCAGTTCAGGGCGAATTTCATAATAATCTGAAGGGTGCGCGGTAAATCCCTCAACATTCGGTTTCATTACGAAAGACATTTTCAAATGTGAGGCGTAAAATAAAGCGCAGTCGTCCAAAACATACTGCATCATGTTTACGGCGATATTTGAACGCTCCGCCGCGCCAAAAGTATTGTGCAATGTGTTTTCATATTGATTAACATAATAATTGCTGTAATTGCCCGCGTTATCAACCGCGCCTTCGACAATATGACTTGTGAAATAATATTCGGGGTCGCCGGTCGGTGCAGTTACAATCGCCTTGCTGAAAATATCGTATTCGCCGTTTTTCAAAAAAGTTTTGTAATTGTCTGTAGCGTTTACTTTTAAATCAATTCCAATCAATTTTAAATTAGCTTGTGCAGATTCAGCCAAAAGCGGCAACTCCTGCCTTGAAGTGTAAGTCAAATATCGAAGTTGCAAATTTTCGCCGTCTTTGTCAACGTAACCATCGCCGTCCGTATCAATCCAGCCACTTTCAGCCAAAAGATTTTTTGCGCCTTCCAAATCAAAATTCACGGTTGTAACTGCGTTATCGCCGAAAGTTAAATTTGCGGGAAATGCTCCAACTGCGGGCGTGCCGTTGCCGCTAAGCAAAACTTTTGTAAAATTTTCCTTGTCAATCGCCATAGAAATTGCCTTACGAACGTTTAAATCTTGTAAGGCGGGCGTCAAAAAATTAAACGCGGCTTGATAAACTCTGGAAGTATCAACTTGACTGATTTTATATTTGTCATTTTGGAAAAGTTGCAAGCTGGAATAGGGCAAGCCTTGTACCGCGTCAAGTTCGCCGTTTTGCATTGCCATTGTTAAAGTATCGCCGTCCGTTATAC
>CALGGV010000076.1 GCA_937915725.1 uncultured Selenomonadales bacterium | reverse complement strand
TCCTTAATTCAGGTTGAATATTATGGGATTTTTAACTAGACCCTAGCCCTTAATGCCTAATGCCTACTGCCTAATGCCTCTTGCCTTTAGTCCTTAGCCCTTAGCCTTTAGTCCTTAGCCTTTAGTCCTTAGTCCTTAATCCCTAATGCCTACTGCCTCTTGCCTACTGCCTCTTGCCTCTTGCCTTTAGCCCTTAATTCAGCTTGAATAGTTTTGATACGAGCGATAGATTTTTTAACTTGACGAAGGCGCATAGGATTTTCAAGTTGCCCGGTAGCATGTTGGAAACGGAGGTTGAAAAGTTCTTCTTTGAGTTCGTTAAGTTTAGCGGCAAGTTCATCGGCGGAAAGATCACGAATTTCATTAATTTTCACTGTTAGCACCGCCTTCCGCAGCTTGAGCCGCTTTTTCCTCTTCAAAGGCATTATGAGCGGCGCGTTTAGCGTCATCTAAGGATTCATTAACAACTTCAACGAAAACATCGCCTTGGTGGTGAGTGTCAATGAATTTAGTTTTGATAGGGAGTTTATGACCGGCGAGACGCATAGCCTCAGCGGCGACTTCTTTAGGAACGCCAGCCATTTCAAAGAGAACGCGTCCGGGTTTAACAACAGCAACCCAATATTCAGGGGAGCCTTTACCGGAACCCATACGAGTTTCAGCGGGCTTAGCGGTAACCGGTTTATCCGGGAAAATTTTAATCCAAACTTGCCCGCCACGTCTGATATAACGAGTCATAGCGATACGGGCTGCCTCAATTTGGCGATTAGTTATCCACGCGGGCTCAAGTGCAACTAAGCCGAATTGTCCGTGTGCAACGGTATTACCGGAATTAGCTTTACCTTTCATTCTGCCGCGAAATTGTTTACGATATTTGGTACGTTTAGGCATTAACATTATTCATCACTGCTCCCTTCGACAGGTTGCACATTTGCAACTTTCTTTTCGGGAAGAATTTCGCCTTTAAAAATCCAAACTTTAATACCGATTCTGCCGTAAGTTGTATTAGCCTCAGCAAATCCGTAGTCAATATCAGCGCGCAGAGTATGAAGAGGAATAGAACCTTCACGGTAGGATTCAGAGCGGGCAATTTCTGCGCCGCCGAGTCTGCCGCTGCACATAATTTTAATACCTTTTGCGCCAAGTCTCATAGTGCGCCCTACGGATTGTTTCATAGCGCGGCGAAAAGCGATACGGCGTTCAAGTTGAGCGGCGATATTTTCAGCAACCAAAGTAGCGTCAAGGTCGGGTTGTTTAATTTCGGAAATGTTAATATCTAAACGTTTATCAGTAATTTTTTTGAGACTATTTTTAATATCTTCGATACCGGAGCCGCCGCGCCCGATAACCATACCGGGTTTAGCAGTGTAAATGGTAAGTTTGAGACGATTTTTAGAACGTTCAGTTTCAATACGGGAAACGCTGGACTGGAAAAGTTGCTTTTTCAATTCACGGCGAATTTTAATATCTTCATGAAGATTTTTTGCAAATTCTCTGTCCGCGTACCATTTAGCGTCCCACGTTTTGACTATACCGAGTCTAATTCCGTGAGGATGAACCTTTTGACCCAAACTAATTCCCTCCTTTAATTAATTTTCTTTTTGTTCTTTTTCTTTTTCAGAAACAATAACGGTAATATGAGAAGTATGTTTTAAAATGCTGAACGCCTGCCCGCGTGAACGGGGATGAATTCTTTTCAAAGTAGGACCTTGATCAACGAAACATTTTGAAACTACCAAATTATCAGCGTCCATATCAAAATTATTTTCAGCATTGGCAACGGCGGAGCGCAAAACTTTATTAAGCAAAACTGCGCCGCGTTTAGGTGTGAATTTCAAAATTGCTAAAGCATCTGTAACGCTTTTTCCACGAATTAAATCAGCAACGATACGAACTTTGCGCGGAGCGATTCTTACATATTTAGCAACAGATTTAACTTCTTTAGAATCAGCCACAATGCAACCTCCTTCCCTTAATCCTTAGCCCTTAGCCTTTAATCCTTAGTCTTTATTTAAGTTTAGTTTTGCGTTCTTCGCCGGCGTGTCCTTTAAAAGTACGGGTAGGCGCAAACTCTCCGAGCTTATGACCGACCATATCTTCAGTAATGTAAACCGGTACATGCTTTCTTCCGTCATGAACGGCGATTGTATGAGTAATAAACGCAGGAAGAATTGTTGAACTGCGCGACCACGTACGAATAACTTTTTTATCATTGGCGGCGTTGAGAGCCTCAATTTTTTTCAAAAGTTTTTCTTCGACAAATGGTCCTTTTTTTACAGAACGTGACAAATTAATTTCCTCCCTTCGCTATTACTTACGACGACGAATAATAAGTTTATCAGAGGCTTTTTTACGGCGAGTCTTAGCACCCATAGCACATTTGCCCCATTTGGTAACAGGATGTTTGCGCCCAACAGGACTGCGCCCTTCACCACCGCCGTGCGGATGGTCTACAGGATTCATTACAACGCCGCGGTTAGCAGGACGAATACCCATCCAGCGGGAACGACCGGCTTTACCGATTGTAATATTTTCGTGATCCAAATTGCCAACTTGTCCGATTGAGGCGCGGCAGTTAATGTGAATTTTGCGAACTTCGCCGGAAGGCATTCTTATTGTAGCGTAATCGCCCTCTTTTGCCATAAGTTGCGCCGCTGCGCCGGCACTGCGTACCATTTGCCCGCCTTTTCCGATTTTCATTTCAATATTATGAATCAAAGTACCAACCGGAATATTTTTCAGCGGAAGTGCATTACCAACTTTAATATCAGCCTCCGGACCGGATTCAACTTTGTCTCCGACCTTCAAACCGTTTGGAGCAATAATGTAACGTTTTTCGCCGTCAGCATAATTTAAAAGAGCGATTCTTGCACTGCGGTTGGGATCGTATTCAATCGTTGCAACTGTTGCGGGGATACCGTCTTTGTTGCGTTTGAAATCGATAATTCTGTAACGGCGTTTGTGTCCGCCGCCTTGATGCCGTACCGTTAATTTTCCTTGTTGGTTACGCCCGCCATGACTTTTAAGCGGCGCAAGCAAGGATTTTTCCGGCTTGTCTGTCGTTATTTCTTCAAAAGTTGAAACCGTCATAAAACGGCGTCCGGCAGAATACGGCTTAAATGATTTTATTCCCACCTTTGTACCTCCTTGATTTATTTTTAATTTTGGTATTAATAGAAATTTTGGCGTCAACTGACAACCACAATTAATGATTTTAGCATAACGCCAAATTTCTAAC
This sequence comes from uncultured Selenomonadales bacterium, assembly GCA_937915725.1. Lineage (GTDB taxonomy): Bacteria > Bacillota > Negativicutes > Selenomonadales > Selenomonadaceae > Quinella. The sequence goes on along the minus strand of CALGGV010000076.1, from coordinate 1,507 downwards.
AATATCTTTTTTAAATTTTTTTCCTTGAATATTTGTTACGTCAACTTAAAATCACCAACAAAATAAAAAGTATCACGACAACCGCTATAATCACTTTGAAATATTTGACAATTACCGCAACCGCAACTACTGCGATTGTTACTTCAATAACAGCCTCTGGGGAGCCGAAAATTTCAACAAGTTTATCCCAAAGTGCGTTACCAAATACAAACATTATCAGCGATTTTATCATTGCGTCAAATCCTCAAAAATTTTTACGCGCTGAAGAATTCAATCGTTTCACCGGCGGCAAGTTTCACAATAGCTTTTTTGTAACTTGCAGTTTTGCCGGAAGTGCGCCCCATGCGTTTTGTTTTGCCTTTAACATTTACCGTGTTGACATCTTCAACTTTGACATTGAAAATTTCTTTGACGGCGTCTGCAATTTGAATTTTATTTGCGCGCTTATCGACTACAAAAACATATTTGCCTTCAGTCATTAAATCGGTTGTACGCTCCGTAATAAGTGGGCGAATTAAAATATCTCTTGCTTCCATCAAATGTACACCGTTACTGAAAACTTACAAAAAGTTTAAAACTTTTAAGTTTCATTCCTGATTCAACGCGTCCGCTTTTGCCTAAGCTACTCGCGTTTGCTGTGACGCTCCACAGGCTTTACTTCCCCGCTAACGTACGGGTACATATTGCATTTGCAATACCAGTAACATTTGTCCTTTCATAATATTTAGCAAAAAAAGTCTTTCTGGACACAAACCGTTATTGCTTGGTTTTCGCTCTTGTTTGTGTCAACTCTCTTACGACGCCGTCCCCGTTCAAGCTACTTCCTTGTAGACAGTGCGACGCTATTATGAACCGATTCGCACGCCGCCTTATTTCTTCATAAGGATTAAAAAAATTTGGCAAGATTATTTATTCACCCGTTAAATATAAACTTCTTCAATTTTTGAAACGGCAGATTTTGTAACGAAAACTTTTTCAGCATTCAAAATATCATAAACGTTAATTTGCAACGCGCTGATAACATTTGCATTTTGAAGATTGTTTGAAGAACGCATAACATTTTCAATCAATTCTTCGGTAATGAAAAGAGCCTTGCATTTTTCAACGCCGAAAGTTTTTTGGAATTCGACAAAATTTTTGGTTTTTGGAACTTCAAAATTTAAATCGTCAAGTACAATTAAGTTTTCGCTTTTAACTTTATCGCTAAGTACGCACTTCAAAGCAAGGCGACGCTGTTTACGCGGCATTGTAAAAGCGTAGGAACGGGGGTGCGGTCCAAAAATTGTACCACCGCCGCGCCAAAGAGGACTTCTGCGCGAACCTGCGCGAGCGCGCCCTGTGCCTTTTTGTCTCCACGGTTTACGCCCGCCGCCGCGAACCATACCGCGAGTTTTTGTAGCGTGTGTACCAAGACGCCACGACGCCATTTGCATTACAACTGCTTGATGAACAAGCCCTGCGTTCATTTCAACTTCAAAAATATCTGCGCTAAGTTCAATATCGCCGA
>CALGGV010000075.1 GCA_937915725.1 uncultured Selenomonadales bacterium | reverse complement strand
AGCCCTGCGTTCATTTCAACTTCAAAAATATCTGCGCTAAGTTCAATATCGCCGATTTTTGAATTTTTCATATCATAAACTGCTAATGTTGGCATTTTTCGTCCTCCTTTCTTATCTGTGCTTTCTGTTAGCTTTTACAGTTTCACGAACGATAACAAAACCTTTTTTAGGACCTGGAATTGCGCCCTTAATCAGCAAAAGATTTCTGTTAGTGTCAACTTTAACGATTTTCAAACGCTGAATGGTGGTACGAACGCCGCCCATTCTGCCGGGCAATTTTTTACCTTTGATAACGCGCCCGCCGGGACCGGAAAGCATTGCGCCGGTAGAGCCCGGTTCTCTGTGAGACTTGGAGCCGTGTCCCATTGGTCCGCGTGCGAAATGATGACGTTTAATTCCGCCGGCAAATCCTTTACCTTTGGAAGTTCCAATTACGTCTACTAAATCGCCTTCAGCAAAAATATCAACACCGATAACGTCGCCAATTTTATATTCGGATTCAGTAGCCAAACGCACTTCACGAATATATTTTACAGCCTTGACGCCGAACTTTTTAAATTGTCCCGCCATAGGTTTATTGACTTTCTTTTCTTTAATTTCGCCAAAACCGAGTTGAACGCTGTTATAGCCGTCAACGTCTACAGTTTTGTTGCGAATGACAATATTATTTCCACTTTCAACAACTGTTACAGGAATAACTTTGCCGTCTTCAGTAAAAATTTGAGTCATACCGAGTTTAATTCCTAAAATTGTTTTAGCCAATGTTCACACCTCCGCCTTACAGCTTAATTTCGATGTCAACACCGGCAGGAAGATCTAAGCGCACAAGCGCGTCAATCGCCTTTTGTGTCGGTTGAAGAATATCAATTAAACGCTTATGAGTTCTCATTTCAAATTGTTCGCGTGAATCTTTGTTGACATGCGGCGAACGAAGAATTGTATAAATATTTTTTTCAGTTGGGAGCGGAATAGGACCGGAAACCATTGCGCCATTTTTTTTGGCAGTTTCAACAATTTTTGCCGCGCTCTGGTCTAACGATTTATGATCGTAAGCCTTCAAGCGAATCCTCAACTTTTTTTGTTTTTGTTGTGGCAATTTATATCCTCCTCATATACGCGGCAGTTCCCGTGATTGAAAAATTGCCTTTAAATCAGCCACGCAATCTGCCGGTTATTTACAAGCAAGCAATAAGGGCTAGGATTTTACCCCTAACCCCTAAATCTTGTTTTTGAGGGATAAAGGGAAATAGGGATATAGGGAATTTGTTTAATCCCTAGTCCTTAGCCCCTAATCCTTAGTCCTTAAAAATTATTCGTTAATTTCGATGACACGACCTGAGCCGACTGTATGACCGCCTTCACGAATAGCAAAGAGCAAGCCTTTTTCAATAGCAATCGGAGTAATGAGTTCGACGTCCATTTCAATGTGATCGCCGGGCATGCACATTTCAGCAGGTTCACCGTTAGTATCTTTCAAGTTGCCAACTACGCCGGTAACGTCCGTTGTACGGAAATAGAATTGCGGGCGATAATTTGCAAAGAAAGGAGTATGACGACCGCCTTCATCTTTGGTAAGGACGTAAACTTGAGCTTTAAATTTGGTGTGCGGATGAATTGTGCCGGGTTTTGCCAAAACTTGCCCGCGTTCAATTTCTTTTCTGTCAACGCCGCGGAGAAGTACACCGACGTTATCGCCGGCAACTGCACTATCCAAAAGTTTGCGGAACATTTCAATACCGGTTGCAACTGTTTTTCTGGGTTCGTCACGAAGTCCAACAATTTCAACAGGATCATTGAGTTTCAATTCGCCACGTTCAACACGACCGGTTGCAACTGTGCCGCGTCCGGTAATTGTGAAAACGTCTTCAACAGGCATTAAGAAAGGTTTATCTTTGTCGCGTTCAGGTGTAGGAATATAATCATCTACAGCGTCCAAAAGTTTCATAATGTTAGCTTCTTGTTCCTTGTCGCCTTCAAGTGCCAAAAGTGCTGAACCTGCAATAATCGGAATATCATCGCCGGGGAATTCGTATTTGCTCAAAAGTTCACGAACTTCCATTTCAACGAGTTCCAAAAGTTCAGGATCGTCAACTTGGTCAACTTTGTTAAGGAAAACAACAATAGCGGGAACGCCTACTTGACGAGCAAGCAAGATATGTTCACGAGTTTGAGGCATAGGACCATCAGAGGCTGCAACAACCAAAATTGCACCGTCCATTTGAGCCGCGCCGGTGATCATATTTTTAATATAGTCAGCGTGACCGGGGCAGTCAACGTGTGCATAGTGGCGTTTTTCAGTTT
>CALGGV010000074.1 GCA_937915725.1 uncultured Selenomonadales bacterium | reverse complement strand
ATTTTTTTGTGTCAATAAAAATAACCCCGTCATTAAAAGCGGGGATTTTTTATTTTTAGAATTGATAACCTAAACTTCGCGCAGTTTCATAATCTTTTTGAGAATCAGCGCGGCGATTAATCATTTCGCAGCAATAGCCGCGAGCATAGTAAGCTTTTCCGCTGGAGTTGTCCAAATTTATTGCAGTGTTAAGTTCAGAAATTGCGGCTTGATAATTTCTTTGATAAAGATAGGTTGCGCCTAAGCCGTAATGTGCCTCAAAATTCCTGTTGTCAATTTGAATTGCGTTTTTAAAATCTGATTCAGCGCGTTGATATTCTTTTAGGTAACCGAACGCGCCGCCACGATAAATATAAGCGTCGATATTTTTAGGATTGAGTTCGATTGATTCAGTGTAGGCAGAAATTGCGCTATTAAAATCGCCGCGGTTATAAAAATCGTTACCGGCTTTTAAGCGTTGGTTAGACAAAAAATTTGTATCATTTTGCGCAAAATCTTTTGTCATTTGGATTCTTACTGCAACGTTGGAAATTTCTGATTGATTTTTTTCAGCCGCCGCCAATTTAGATTTTAATTCGGCAAGTTGCCTTTCTTGCTCGGCTATAGATTTTTTTAACGCTTGATTCTGTGCAACTAAATCCGGCATTGCACTTTCATTTTGATTCAACCAATTATCAATTTCATCAGTATCAATATCAACCAAAACTTTTGAAATAAATAAAAATCCTGCGGCGTCCGGTTTAACGTCATAAGTTACAGAATGAACTTTCATAACGCCCGCCGTCATAATTTCAATTTCTTCAGATTTCAGTTGCAAGTCAACAACTTTTGTATTACTTTTTACAAAAACGCCGGCTTTTTCTTGCGCGGCTTGTTCTGCGCGAACTTTAGCGCGTTGTTTGGCAATATCCGGCGTTTCAAAATCGCTCATCACGTATTCGCCCACGCCTTCATATGTTCGCACTTCAGCATTTGCAACATTCGCCATAAGTAAGCCGCCTATCATCATTGCTAAAAATTTTTTCATTTCGTCCACCTCCAAAAAAATTTTATCATAGAATTTTTAAAATTGCATTAGACAAAATAAAAAAAAGCCGCCCAAAATTCCTGTATAAAATCATTTTATATGTAAATGTATTAGTCAATCGACAAACAGCCCTTCTCGTTGATATTTTAGCCTGTTTTGACGATGTTTGAATTTGTTTTAAAAATTTTTTAAGTTTTTTTATTTAAATTTGACTAACTTTACAACTGAAAATCTAACTGCTAAAATTCTTTCAAATTGAAAGGAGAAATGAAAATGAGTAGTTGGGAACAGAGCAAACAAGATTTTATTGACAAACTCTCAAACGCGGACAGAGTTTTTAGCGAAATTTTTCAAGTTGACGCAGAAGGACTTGTAGTGCAAGGCGATGAACGCGAGGAACTTGTAAAACTTCAAGCGGCTAACAAAAAAGTTTTGAAAAAGTTGCAGAGCCGTGAATTTACAGTGGCGATTGTTGGTCTTGAAAAAGCCGGCAAAAGTACTTTAGGAAACGCGCTGATTAAAGCTATGGTTTTGCCGGAATATTCCGAGCGTTGCACTTACACTACAACCGAAATTCGCAGCGGCGATACAGACGTTGCCGAAGTTTATTTTTACAGCCGCGACGAATTTAACAAAAATTTTAAGCGTATGTTAAACGACGTGAAATATCCTGACGCGGCAGATTTTTTCACAATGACGCTTGACGCCTTCAATAATTATTGGCGCGCAGTTGAAACAGATCCTGAACGCCAAAATATTTTTATGGTTCACAACGGCACAACCGCCGAAGATATTAAAGCGATTCTTGAAGGTAAACAAAAACTTTTGCCGCTTTTAGGACACGCCACAATGACTTTCGGCGCGGAATATTGGACGGGCGGCGACGAATTTAACGAATTTAAAACTTATATAACCGGAATGAGCGGCAAAAATCCCGACGGTTCCGTCATTCGTCAACCGCACCCTTACGCCGTTAAAAGCGTCACAATTCGTTCAACTCAACTTGCCGAAATGAGCCACCTTGTACTTTATGACGTGCCCGGCTTTGATTCTCCTACTGAACTTCATAAACGCCAAACTGAAGAAATGTTAAAATCTGCCGACGCAATTATTTTGGTTACAAATGTTGGCGACAGACCAAATTTGACAAGTACGCAACTTGACATGTTGAGAAAAGGACAAGACGCCGACGGGATTAAACTTAGCGCAAAATGTTTCGTTTTTGGAAATAAAATCGACCGCGCCGCAGATGCTACTACCGCCGGAAATAATTTCGCCGCGCTGAAAAATGAATCCGTCAACAAATATCAAATTGCTTTAAGCAACCACGTTATCGGCGGCTCTGCGCGAGCATTTTTGGAAAAGCAAGGTTTAATGAGTGGCAATGTTGCAAGCCGCGTTATTGACGAATGGGGACTTGCCGACGGCGACGGCGTGGGCGTTCTTCATCAAAAAATGCAACAGTATTATGATAACGATCGCTTTGAAGTTATCAAACGCCGCGCAGAATCCACTTTGACTCAAACTCAAACTGTTTTGAGAAATCTTTTGGAACGCTACGACAGCGGCGAATTAAATTATACCGACGTTAGCGCAGAAATTTTAATGGATATTCAAAGTAAATTGCCGCGCTTTATCAATGAATCCAACAGAATTACAAAAATTCATACCGGACAAATTATCAAAGAGGCTCCCTTTACAAACGCCCTTAAAGCCGAAATTGAAAATATTTATCCACTTTCTGCCGCCGAATTTTGCCAAAATCTAATTCAAGATATTGAATACAGTTTGGCGATTGACGCCGACGGGATTTACCCCGCAACCACGATTAACGGTAATGTTCGTGACAAACTCGGAAAAATTTTTGTTGAAAATATCGTAGTCAACGCCTCAAAACTTACAATCAAAAAGCAAGACGATTTAAGAATTGCGCTTGTTGAATCTTTCTTAAAAATTATGGGAATGGAAGAAGGAACGCCACATAAAGCCGCGCTTGAAAAATCTGTCAACAAACTTTTTGATAATATGCTGATTCAAGATGGCTCCGTTTGCAATTTTAATTCACTTGTTGAAAGATTTGTAACTACGCTGATTCAAACTTTAATTTCAACGCCGTTTGCTGAAGATGAACGCTTAAACAAAGTCAAGGCAACTTTCCCTGAATTAGTTTCACTTGCAGTTTATTACAATATGCCAATGACTGATTTAACAACCGTAAATCGTGTAGGAATTAATTTCTTTTCAAAAATTTTAGTTCACGAAACTTTGGACGCCGCGCCGGAAACTGCCGAAAAGCCGCAAAATCCCAAAATTGTTTCAGACAATGAAAACTTTTTGCGCGGAATTTTTGAAGATAATCAAGACGCCGTGCAACTTGATATAAATTCATTGCCTTACAAAAAATGGGCAGAATCTGTAGCGGCAGGCGGAATTAATTTGGTTGACGTGCAAGCCGACGCCAGAATTAAAGGCAAAGACAAACTCGGCAACAAATTGGAAAATCTTTTCTACGACGACAGCTGGAAAACTTTCCCGCCCGCAAAACGTATGCAAGTTATTGAAAATTTATTGAAAGCCTACGCAAAACCGGCGGCAAGCGGCAACTCTGAACTTTCTGTCAACCTTGAAGTACTTCACGAAATGGCAAGGAAAGTTAAACATATGCAAAGTAAAGAAGATATGGTTGCAACTTTGGACGCCGATATAGAAATTCTGCGCGATATTACCTCAAAGGCGGTTATCAATGCCATTGGACTTGAACGCGCTTTTATTTCCGTTGTTACAAAAAATGTTGAGTTAATTCGTGAACATTTGCAAGCCGGCGAAGGCGCAAAAGAATTTAGAGCGTGGATTAGAAACAACGCTACACTTTTAATGCCCGCACAATTTGAACAGATTATCGAACAAGGCGCAATTCGTGAAAATCGAAAAGCTATTGTCAACGCTATCAAAGTTATGCAAAATAAATTAGACTTTTAAAATTTTTTCAAGGTTAAATTTTTATCCAACAAAAAACCGCTCGAAAGGGAGCGGCTTTTTTTATTTTCAGCAAAAATTATTTTTGACTTAACACGTGCTGTAAAGTTTCCATCATTTTTGGAACGTCAAGCGGCTTTGCAACGTGATCATTCATACCCGCCGCTTTTGCCCTCTCCACGTCTTCAGAAAAAGCATTTGCAGTCATTGCGATTATTGGAATATTTGCAAGCGCGGGATTTTCCAATTCTCTAATTGCCGCCGTTGCCTCGTAGCCATTCATAATTGGCATTTGAATATCCATTAAAACTGCGTCAAAATCGCCGGGCTTTGAATTTGCAACTTTTTCTACTGCGTCTTTACCATTTACCGCATAATCAACTTTAAAGCCGACTTCTTCCAAAATCATCAGCGCAATTTCTCGATTAACTTCAATATCTTCAACAAGCAAAAGTTTTTTATCGCTGAAGTCTAAATCTTTAACTTCGTCAATGGCGGGCGTGTCTTCTTCAACTTCGGATTTATCAACAAGCGGCAGTTCGATATTCAAAATAAATTCTGTACCTTTGCCGGGCGCGGTTACAACTTTTATATCGCCGTGCATTAAATCGACAATGCTTTTAGTTATCGCCATTCCCAAGCCGGTACCTTGAATCCCGCTAACAGTTGACGTGCGCTCGCGGGTAAACGGCTCAAAAACGGTTTTTGCAAATTCCGGACTCATTCCAATTCCGCTATCTTTGACGCGCAGTTCATAAAAGCCAACATTTTCAACGGTAGATTTTTTTTCTGAAAGTGTGATTGAAATTTTGCCGCCCTCCGGCGTAAATTTATAGGCGTTGCTTGTAAGATTTAACAAAACGCGGTTAAGCCGGTGTTTATCGCAGGATACAAATTTATTTTCAACATTTGAATAATCTACCACGAAATTAATTTTCTTGCCGTCCATTTGAGTTTTGAACATATCGTACAATTCGTCCAAAACTTTTGTAATATTTGCGGGCGCGGCGTCAAGTTCCATTTTTCCACTTTCAATTCTGCTCATTTCCAAAACGTCATTTATCAACGCCAAAAGATGTTGGCTGGAATTTTCAATTTTAACAAGAAAATCTTGAGTTTCTTCCAAAGTTACGCCGTGACGCCTTGCCAAATTTGTATAGCCGATAATTGCGTTCATTGGCGTGCGTATATCGTGGCTCATATTCGACAAGAAATTTGTTTTGGCGCGGGAACTTTCCAATGCTTGAATCCTTTCAAGTTCAGCCTTTTGACTGCGTTTTAAAATCGCCGAATAAATATTAAACATTATAAACAAACTTAGCAAAATCAAACTCATCTGAATAACGCTGTTTTTGAAAAGATCGCTCCGTACATTTTCCATTTGGCTTTTTAAATAATATTCGTCCTGTACTTGTTGCAATTCGTGCGAGCGGACGCCGTAACTTTCAAGTTCATTTTCGTAAAATTCGCCGACGTTTTTTACAACAACTTTCATATTTTCATCATTTTCTTGACGCACCCACATTAACGAGCCGAAAAATATAAAAAACAGCATTACAATCCAAACTACAACAGATTTTCCAAAACGCTGAACTGTATCACGTTCAAAAACTTTTTGGAAAAGTACAAAGCCGCAAGCACTCCACGCCACTAAAACAAAATATGACTCCGTTGCTAAAATATCTGCCGCCCAAAAATTCGGAAACAGTAAAAACAGTGCGAAAACTGCAGAAATTATTACACCAACAACGCCTGTAATTTTAAAAAGCCTGCGCGATTCTTTTTTTGCGGTAATGTAGGCACAAGCCGAAGTATAGCCGTAAACAATGGTTGCACCGACCGTCGTTGCGTCAACAACCCAGCTAATCATATTGCGCCCGACAAACGGCACCGAAATTGAAATTATCATCATGAAAAGAATTGCGTTGCCAGGTACGCCGTTTTCGTTTAATTTTGCAAACCATTTTGAAATAATATTATCTTCAGCGGTTGCATAGACAAGGCGACTTGTTCCAATGTAAAGCCCCAATAAACTTGTAGAAATTGCAGTAAGAATCGTCAACGCCATTAAAATAATTCCGGTGTCTCCAAAAATTTGGTGTACCGCGTGAAAAGCCGGTACGCTGTCTATACCGTGCAATTTGTGAATGTTGTTTAAATAATCTGCCCAATGTGCAAATTGCGGCGGAATTGCGGACGCGGCTAAAATCGTCATTGAAATATAAAAAACAGCGGCGGCAATTATTCCCCACGTCATAAGCGAAAAAGATTTTTTGGGCGAAAATTTAAATTCGCCCGCCAAATGTGAAACAACTTCAAAGCCAACGAACGCCCACGGCGATAAAGCCACTATTCCAAAAATTCCTAATGCAGTAGATTTTTTTGTGGAAAATTCCGGATAAAAAATATCAGCCCCGCTATATTCAATTCCGCTTACAGCAAAAAATATTCCGCACGCCAGAAAAAATATTGTCAGCAAAGTATTAAATTTTATGGCGAAAATTTTTTTGTGAATGTCAAGCAATCCGAAAATAAAAAGTACAAAAAGCGTTAAAACAACTTCGCCAAAATAAATATCGT
>CALGGV010000073.1 GCA_937915725.1 uncultured Selenomonadales bacterium | reverse complement strand
AATTTTTTTATCTTCAGCGTTGATAATTTTAACCATTTCGAGTGTTGAAACTTTATCAATATTTGCGGACGCCGCATTTCTTTTTTCAGTTGTCAAGTTGGCAAAATTCATTTTCTTACCTCAAGGAATCCAAATTAAATCTGCAACTTCAGGGTTGCCGTCAGAAATTAATTTTTCTTTAAATCTTAAAAGAGGAGCAAATATAGGCGCGCCATTCAATCTCATTTTAAATCTTAAAAGCGTGTGAGAATTTGCGCCCATAATTGGTATTCTGTCCAAAACGTAATGTTGCGGCTCTTTATGTGCAAGCCCGTAATTCATGACGAAACCTGCGCGATAACCAACTTCTTTGCTTAAATCTTCAGACTCAACAGTATATTTTCCGTCCGGATAAGCAATGAAATTCACCGGTTTTTTCAAGTACCATTCAATCGCCTGTTTGGAGCCATAAAGCTGATCCCAAAGTTTATCCCTTGAATAAATTTCCGTCATTAATTTGTGATTTAACGTGTGACTTTCAATATCTGCAAGCCCGCTAGCCTGCATTTCCCGCGCCTGATCCCACGTAATATAATTTGGATAAAGATTTACAAAATCAGTTACCAGAAAAAAAGTTGCCCGCAATTTATACTTTTGCAAAATCGGAAAAACATTTTTGTAAATGTCAACGTGGGCATCGTCAAAAGTAATTACAACGGGATTTTCGGGGAGTTCAACTTTTCCTTCCCACGCGTCCAAAAGTTCATCCGGCGTTATGACGTTGAAACCGCCTTCCGATAAATATTTCATTTGTGCGTCAAACTGTTCAACCGTCAGCGTCTTAGCGTCCTTGTCAATGTTGTTTACTTGATGATAAGCTAAAATTGGTACGCCGCCTTTTTCTCGATTGAACAGCCACGTTAGGAATGAACCAACTGTCGAAATTAATATTATCAAAAATATAAATAGTTTCTTCATCAAAAATCCCTCCCCTCGAAGTTTCTAAAAAAAACTTTCAGTTATTTTTCAGTTTGCTTTGTGATAATATATAACAACGCGGCGAAATAGTCAAGAATTAACTGGACAATTTCTTTAAAGGCGTCTAAAATATTTTTTCATTAAGGGGGAAAAATTTTGAACGAAAACGCGCCAAAAATTTCAGTAATTGTGCCAATGTACAACGTGGAAAAATATTTAAATTTGTGTATCAGTTCGATACTCGCGCAGACTTTCAAAGATTTTGAATTGATTTTAATTGATGATTGTTCGACTGATAAAACTTTGGAAGTTGCAAAAAGTTTCAGCGATTCAAGAATAAAAATTTTGCAAAATGAAAAAAATTTAGGGACGCCGGGCGCAACCCGTAATATTGCGATTGACGCGGCGCAGGGCGAATATATTTATTTTTGCGATTCTGACGACGCACTTTTGAAAAACGCCCTTGAACTTCTTTATAACGCCGCAAAAAATAATAACGCAGACGTTTCAACTACAACAAAATCTTATTACGCCGCCAATTCAGAATTTAGCAGTTTGAAAAATCTTAAGGCGAATATTAAAGAAAGTCCCTTGCCTTTGGCTCCGGTTTCTGAAAATATTAAAACCAGAATTTATCAGGAACTTTTAAAAAATGGCGTTCATATTGCGGTATGGTATTTTCTTTACAGGCGAAAATTTTTGTTGGAAAATAATATAAAATTTCCGGACGAAATAGCGGAAGATGTTTTTTTTAATTTTGACGTGATCTGCGCGACGAGTAAAATAATAAAAATCGACACGCCATTTTATATTTATCGAACGCGGCAAGGTTCAGTAACGCACGATATTAAACGTATTCAAAAAAATGTAAAGTCAATTCCTGTTTTGTGCGAACATATCGAAGAAAAACTTTTGCCACTGAATGATAAAAAATTTACTCGAATGGTTTTAAATTATTGGATAAGCGATGTTATTCGCGGATACATTTTGCCGTATATCAAAGGCGGCGCAGAAATTGAGGAAGAAATTTTAAAAGCATT
>CALGGV010000072.1 GCA_937915725.1 uncultured Selenomonadales bacterium | reverse complement strand
TTAATTTCTCCTTTCAGTTGCTTTTAGGCAATAGGCAGTAGTTAAGAGGCAGTAGGGAATTGTTATCACTTTTGCCTCTTGCCTTCTGCCTTATATCTAAACATCAAACAGCGTATGGAAGACTTACAGTGTCTTCATCAAAATTTTTCAAATTCATAGCGTGCATCATATCGTCTTTTGATACAGCGTAAGTGCCGGATTTTGAAACGACAATTCCCGCCGCAATGTTGGTAATGTAGGCGGCGTCGTAAGGCTTTAAGCCGCCTGCAAGTGCCATTGAAAAAACGGCGGCTACAGTATCTGCAACGCCCGCGCTGTCAAAAACTTCCTGCGATTTTGTGGGAATGTGTGAAACTTCATCTTCAGTAACCAAAGTAACGCCGTGCGCCGAGCGCGTCGCCAAAACATTTTTAATTTTAAATTTGCGCATAACGTAACGTCCGGCGCGCTCCACAGTTTCATCATCTTCACCGGAAATTGGCGCAAGCATAACTTTATTAATTTTTGCAATATTTGGCGTCACGTAGTCAGCAAGTTCATATTTTATCCAGCGTTGCCCGTAAGGCATAACGGTTACCGGTACGCCGTGATCGTGCGCAGATTTTATTACACTTTTGCAAAAATATTCTGTGCAAACGCCCTTTTCATAATCTGCAATTACAACCGCGTCCAAACTGTCATTCAGCAGATTTTTAATATATTTTTCAAGCGCGGCATATTTTTCTTCAGATTTTGGCGCGCTGTCTTCAAAGTCCATTCTGAACATTTGCTGATGTCCGCTGATAATTCTAACTTTCGTTGTTGTTGGAGAATCAGTTTTAATTAAGCCGTCTTGATTAATTTTGCAAGCTTTAAGTTGTTGGGAAAGTGTTTCAAAGTTATGGTCTTCGCCGACGAATCCCGCCAAAAAAGTTTGACAGCCTAAAAGCGATAAATTGTTTGCAACGTTAGCCGCCGCGCCTAAACTGCTGCGCCGCTTGATAATCTTTGCAACGGGTACGGGCGCATCGCTTGCAAATTTGTGAACTTCGCCGTAATAATATTTATCCATCATTACGTCGCCCACTACCAAAACTTTGCAACGTTTGACGCGCTCCTCAAAAAATTTTTTCCATTCTGATTTATTCATAAAAAGCCTCACTGTAAAAATTTTTCTGCAATTATAACACGCCTTGCAAAAAATTACACCAACAAAAAAGCCCCGCCTTTGTGACGGAGCTTTTTTATTTTTCCGACCCCTTGCGAGGAAAATATTTCTAAACGGTTTTATCCCACCCTAAGTACGATTGTCCTATAATTTGGTTTCCGACCCCTTACGGGGAAAGCATTTCTAAACTCAGAGAAAATAGATATATTATCAGACGGTGCCAGAATTACAAGTTTCCGACCCCTTACGGGGAAAGCACTTTTAAACCTTCAAAGAATATGATATTCAAGCAGGAGAATTGATGTATGCGTTTCCGACCCCTTATGGGGAAAGCATTTCTAAACGGAAGAAAAAAAGATTGCCAAGCAAACAGTAAAAATGGGTTTCCGACCCCTTACGGGGAAAGCATTTCTAAACGGACCAGAATCACTCGCTAAGGACGGCGATGTTGTTTCCGACCCCTTACGGGGAAAGCATTTCTAAACGCTATTTTGGTAAGTCTTTTCGTCGTTTTTGCAGCCACCGTTTCCGACCCCTTACGGGGAAAGCATTTCTAAACAACAACAGCAACAACGTTGACAATGCAAGCGGCAACAACAACGTTTCCGACCCCTTACGGGGAAAGCATTTCTAAACC
>CALGGV010000071.1 GCA_937915725.1 uncultured Selenomonadales bacterium | reverse complement strand
GCGTTCTAACGGTGTAAAATGTGGAATGTTTGATAAATTAAATTTCATTTTCGCCTGCAGTTTTTTTCGTTGTCTGTTATTCATATTCAACGCCTCCATTTAATTTTTACAGTTTAACATTAATATTGAGAAAAATATTTTCCTTGCAGGTAAATATTTTGAATCCTTAATCCCGCCGAAACATAAACTGAAAATGTATGAAACAAATTCCGGCGTTCTAACGGTGTAAAATGTGGAATGTTTGATAAATTAAATTTCATTTTCGCCTGCAGTTTTTTTCGTTGTCTGTTATTCATATTCAACGCCTCCATTTAATTTTTACAGTTTAACATTAATATTGAGAAAAATATTTTCCTCGCAGGTAAATATTTTGGTACGAAAATCTGATATAATATTATCGAAGAAATTTTGAGAGGCGATTAAAAATTTTCTATAGCATATTTTCAAAATTAAAAAGCTTTAGTAAAATATACACCCACGCAGAAAAAAATTTAGGAGGCAATGGCAATGCAATTTTATGATTGTCACGTAACTTTTGATAAAGATTATGACGATAGCTTTATTGTTGAAGTTTTGAGGGAAAACTCAAAGAAAAATTGGGGCGATGCAATAATTCAAGATTTAAACGAAATGCTTTTAGACGCCTCAGAATTTGCAATATCAATTTACAGCGCAAAACTTGGGGAATTTCGATTATTGGTCGGTGAAGATTCACTTAAAAGAGTTTCAGTGGCTACTTTGACTAAAATTTTAAACAGATTTTTTTCCGACGATAAATTTTTCTTAAGTGATTTAAAAATAAAAAGCCTGCGCGAAATTTTACCGTCACAGGCTCAAAAATGTTTAGGCGTGGCTGAACGTTCAGATTTTTTCACTTACAGGAGTCATTGGGAACGCGGCAACCTTCAGGAACATAGAAATTTTTCACTGAACTATTTCAACAACGACGAATTTAAAGTTGAAGAAACTATGTTTGACGAAAAAAAATTTAGTTTCAATCAAGCTTTAAATAAAGCCAAAAAATTAATGGCGGATAAAACTTTCATAGATGAACTAAAAAGAATTTACGCTGATGAAAATCCCAAAAATTTCTACGGGCACCCCGTCCATTACAAATTTTCTGCTAAAAATTCTCAAGGCGCAAAACAAATGGCAGAATTAATTTGCCACGCACTTTACGAAAATAAAAGGCTTGTCGGACGCAGTATCACTTTAATTTCTGACGTTACCGAAAATTGTTACTGCGAATGTGATTTAGATAATATTTTTGAACTATCGGCAGGCAACACAATTATTATCGAGCTGCGTGGCTCTAAAGAAGAACACAGAAATTACGCCACTTGCTATGAACGCGTCGTTAAAGAATTTGCGGAACTTGTAAACAAATATCAAAAAAATACGCTGTTCATTTTCCTTGAAATAACCGAAAATCCCGGCTTTGCCACAAAACTTATTCAAACTCTGCAGGAAGATATTTACCTTGTCGAATTGAAGGAAGGAGTAGGCAACCGCGCAGAGGCGGCAGAATATCTTAAGGATATAATCAAAAGAGGTACTCTCGAACTTAAAGATTATAACGTTGATAATTTTCTTGGAAATAAAGTTGCTTTTCATCCTTCAGACTTGCATAAAATTTACGATTCAATTTTGCGCGACAGCTTGAGAAATAATACTTACACCGCTTATAAAAATGCAAGCCGCCTAATGATTATGAGGGAAGAATTAACTGCCAAAGATGCTTATCAAAAATTGCAAGATATGATCGGCTTGACTGAAATTAAAAAAATTATCAACCAAATTATCGGCAACGCCAAAATTCAAAAAATCCGTTCGTCAGTAGGATTAGACCAACAACAAACAAGTTTGCATATGGTTTTTACCGGCAACCCCGGCAGTGCAAAAACTACTGTTGCAAGGTTATTGGCAGAAATTTTGAGCAAGGAAGGGATTTTACACACCGGCGAATTTATAGAATGCGGGCGCGCAGATTTAGTCGGTGAATACGTAGGACACACCGCGCCTAAAGTTAAACGCCAATTCAAACTTGCAAAGGGCGGCGTCCTTTTCATTGATGAGGCTTATTCTCTCGTTGAAGACAGAGAGGGGCTTTACGGCGACGAGGCAATTAATACAATCGTTCAGGAAATGGAAAATCACAGAAACGACGTTATTGTAATTTTTGCCGGTTATCCCGATAAGATGAAAAAATTTTTGGAACGCAACGAAGGCTTGAGAAGTAGAATTGCTTTTCACGTTGATTTTCCAAATTATAACGCCACTGAACTTTTGCAAATTCTTCAGCTTATGGCTAAAAACAAGGGCTTTGAATTGAATCCGGAAATTGAAAGTAAATGCTACGAAATTTTTTCAAAAGTTTGCAACAAGGAAGATTTTGGCAACGGGCGTTTTGTCAGAAATTTATTTGAGCAAGCATTGTTGAAACAGTCTCAAAGAATCGTAACCGAAAATGAGGGTAAAGAAATTGGGCGTGAAGAACTTTTACAACTCAAAGTTGAAGATTTTGATGTAAACGTTGTCGCGCAGTATTCCGGCAACAAAAAAACAATCGGCTTTGTAAAAAAATAAAATTAAATCTGTAACCAAAAAGCGGCGTAGAATTTTAACTGCGCCGCTAATTTTTATTTTAAAATTTGTAATGCCCGCTGATATTTTTCAACGCGGCTTAAATCTTTTTCAGTTGGTAAAGAAATTCTGGATAAATCAGAATTATTTTTAAGGTCGGCGATTTTTACTTTTGTTGCAAGTGAATTTGTTTTAATTTTTTGAATGTACTCGAAGTAGGGAATATTTTTATCGTGCGTCAAAATTTTCAACGCCAAAACTTCTTCCGCCGTCAAATTAATTTCGTCGCGCAGATTTTCTATCGTTAAATTTGTGTCTTCTGCCACGTCGTGTAAAAGCGCAACAATTATCGCTGAATCATCGCCGCCACATTGAAAAGCAACCGTCATTGGGTGAAAAATATAATTTACGCCGGCTTTATCGACTTGTCCGGCGTGCGCTTTTTTTGCAATTTCAAAGGCTTTTCTTACGCGCAAATTTTTATGATATTCAAAAATTTTTTTCAAAATCGTAAGCTGAAAAATTTTTACCGCCGGTTTTTCAGTTCCCAATTCGCCCAAAGAAATATTTTTATTTTTGCCGTGATAATCACTGCCGCCGGAAATATACAAATTATTTTTCTGCGCAGTTTCAGCCAAAAATTTTTCCTGTTCATTATCGTAACGAGAGTAATAACATTCAAGCCCTGCAATTCCAAAATCTATCAATTCTTCAAGGCGCGTTTGAAAATCTGCGTGAGTTAAAAAAGTTTCGCCTTCGCCGCCGAGCGGGTGCGCCCAAACTGCAACGCCGCCGGCAGATTTTATGGCGTCAATAACTGCGCGGGCGTCTAATCTGGAACTTTTAGTTTTGCAATTTTCCAAGTCTGCATAAATTTTTTCTTTAGCAATTCCAAATTTTTCAACGACAAAATTAACAATGTGCGGCTTGCCTACAACTTCATTTTGGCTAAGTTCGGCAACTTCACTTTCTGAAAAATTTATTCCGTACAATTCGGCAAGAAAATTTAATCTGGTAAAAAGTTTTTCTTGATGAAGATTTTTGCCCTGCTGTAAAATTTTTTGGAACTCTTCATTTGTTGAATCGTAAAAATAGGCGAGAATGTGACACTTATAACCTAGCGCAGTTTTGCAAGAAAATTCCACGCCGTTTATAAAAAAAATATCAGCCGGAATTGCAAACTGAATTTTTTCGACGCCGTTAATTGTGTCGTGGTCAGTCAAGGCAAAAATTTTTATTCCGGATTCAGCGGCAATTTTTTTAGCGATAATTTCCGGCGCGTCCGTGCCGTCAGACGCCGTGCTGTGTATGTGTAAATCTATCAAATTTGTAACCTCCCGCAATAAAATTTCTCTGATAATTAACATTGCATATTAAGCCGTAATTAAGTGGCTCGTTCGCTGTTTAAAATCAAATGTGGCTTGATAAGTTATACTGTTAAAAGTTGTTTCTCGGCAATATATGCCGTCTCTTAACCATTCACATCTTATCAATTCACCATCTCTGAGTTTAGGTGTACTACTTTTGGCTAATTCTGCAAGTTCCTTAGCTACTGCGAATAATGCCGTTAGAGCATTTTTCATTTTTCCTTACTCCCTTGCATTATCGTCATCGTCACTAAGCAATTCGTCTACTGTGCAGCCGTATAATTTTGCTATAGCCGGTAGCAATGACGCTCTCGGTTTAGATAAACCGTTTTCCCATTTGCTTACAGCAGAACCTTTAATGCCTAATGCTTTAGCCACTTCGCGTTGTGTAGGAATTGCACCAAGTAATCGTTGCTTTTTCAGTACATTCAACCAATCCTACTCTTCTTTAGAGTTTAGGTAAATTCTTGATGGTTTAATCATAATCTTTTTATTCCAAAAAGTCAAAAAAATACAAATTTTAAAAAAAATTTTATTGACAAGTTGAATAAAAAACGACTTACAATGGCGTAAAAAGAAAATATTAGTCTTAAAGGTGGTGGACATTATGACAACTTTCGGTGAAAGGTTTAGAAAATTGCGGCGTGACGCAAACATAACGCAGAACCAAATTGCTGAATATCTAGGTATTCAAGGTGCGGCAATAGGCAAATGGGAAACCGTAAGAAATGCGTATCCCAATGTGGACACACTTATAAAAGTGGCGGATTATTTTCATGTCAGTACGGACTATCTACTGCGCGGTATACAAACTGTGCCGGTTTCTGAAGGGAATTTAACTAATTCTACTTTGAATGGTTCAGTAGTACAAAATAACATGCAATCAAACGTTAGTGGCGGCATAATCGTAAACAGTCAAGTTTTTTCTAAAGAGACTATAAAAATAGCACAAATTTATGATAAAAGCGAAAATTTGAGAGGGAAAAATGAACTCCTTACTTTGGCTTTTAAGCTTGAAGATGAATTTTCTTCGGAGAAATCGTCATGAAACTGGCAGCTATTTATATTAGAGTATCTACAGGCACAAGAGGGATACTCCATTGGCGAGCAAAAAGAACGTTTAATTGCGTATTGCAAGGCTCAAGCGTGGGCTATTGCCAATATTTATGTTGACGGCGGATATTCAGGCGCAAATATTAATAGACCCGGTATTCAAAAACTTATAAATGAAACTGATAGTTTTGATGTGGTTCTTGTTTATAAGCTTGACCGATTGTCACGTTCTCAGCGTGATACACTTTATCTTATTGAAGAAATATTTTTACCTAATAAAGTAGATTTTGTATCAATGCAGGAAAGTTTTGATACGTCATCACCTTTTGGAAGAGCGATGATAGGATTGCTTGCTGTTTTTGCCCAGTTGGAACGTGAGCAAATCAGAGAACGTACACGCATGGGAAAAATAGCGCGAGCAAAATCTGGATTACATCATGGAGCATGCTATATTCCTATAGGCTACAATTATCAAGACGGCAAGCTTGTTGTTAATAGATATGAGGCAGAGCAAGTCAAAAAAATTTATGAATGGTATCTGAAAGGCTTATCACTTCAAGCTATTGCCAACCGACTACGTGAAAACGGATATACTAATCGCTATTCCAGCTATAATACTTGGGTTGGCATAAGATATATTTTAAGCAATATAACGTATACAGGAAAATTGCACTATGGAGGGGTAATAGTGGAAAATGCACACGAAACTATTATATCCGAAGACCAATTTCAAGCAGTTCAAGCTTTAAAAGCTAAAAAGTTTGAAGTATACGGTAATAATTCTTTTAAATCAAAACATTTGTTGGCTGGTATGCTATTTTGCGGTTATTGCGGAGCTCGATATTATTTCCGTAATACCAATAGGCATTATTATTACGCTTGCTATTCACGCACAAAACAAAATCCGAGCATGGTTAAAGACCCAAATTGCAAAAATAAACATTGGAAAGCCCCAGTGCTGGAAAAGATTGTTGAAAATAAAGTTTGCGAATTGCTAAAATCGCCTGAAATGGCGCGTGAAATTGCTGAGAAAAATCGTCAAAAACCGGTTGTTACTGATAATGCTAACATTGAAATAGAAAAACGTATTCGTGAAATTGATAAAGAAATAAGCAAGTTTATGGAGCTCTATCGTATTGACGGTATTCCGCCAGAAATTCTCGGAGAAAATATAAATAAACTGCATAATGAAAAACAATTTCTGCAATCCAAGCTTACGCCGGTTGAAGAAATTGTTACCACTCCATTTGATTTAGTTGAAGAATTACTGCACAATGCCGCGCAGATATGGGATTTTGCTGACGAATCTCAAAAACGAAGAATACTTCAAGACCTCATAAAACGAATAATTTTAACTGACGACAATGTTGACATTGAGTGGAATTTCTAAGTACAAAAAAAGCCCCTCGCCCAGAGGAGCTTTTTTTATCGGCAAGTTAATTTTAATTTCGAGATTATAATTTGAAAAATAGGCATTAACCTTTCAAAAAAGCTTTTTAATCTTTCAAAAAAAATTTTTTTTTAACTTTAACGAAATATAAATTTGTATGTGCGATTGGGAGCGTATGTTTTACCTTCAGCGTCTATTAATCCCATTTTCAACAAATTATTTAATCGTTTTACAATAGTTCCGATTGATTTATTGGTATAATTAGCTAATTCTGAACGGCTGGCAGGACCGCGATTTATCATATATGTAAGTAGAATTTGCTCCAGATTATCTAGGTTATCCCAAATATCTAAACCGATATTTGCTATACTGTGTAATTTTTGACGCATATGGCGCATTACGATATTGTTTTTTAGTACAATCAAGAGAGATTGTTCTGTTTCTTTTTATAAAGACTCATCAAGGAAAAAATTTTTCATGTCATTATAAATTCTATTAACACCTTCATTGAGTTCTCTACCCCACCCAAATTCTGTCAAAACTCTGGATATGCGCGGATTGCGAGAATAGCGTGTTTCTTTAATATTTTCGAGAGTAACTATGTTTGGAAGTTTTCCTGGACTTTCTATTACCAAACGGTCATCATACATACTAACTTTTATAAAACTTCCGCTCATAGCATATTCTCTATGAGTAACAGCATTGACAATTCCTTCTTGCCAAGCAAATTCAGGATATTCCGGTACAATTTGAAATTGACCACTTTTGACATTAAGCATAGTAAATTCTCTAAGTTGAGTTTTAATAAATTCTCTGGTTTTATCAATGATACGAAGTAAAGGAGTTTCTATACTGGTGTCACGGATAATATTGATATTTGTTCCTACTCCGGCAAAAGTACCGTCATATCTTAAAAAACGAATACGACAATTAGGATAAAATTGTGGGATATTCTTAGCAAATAAAAGTACTGCTGCATGCGTTAGACGTTCCATACCGTTTATGTTTTTAATGAATCCTCTGACTTTAAGTATCTGCTCATTGGATAAATTTTCTGCGCCAATTCTAGCTTTGTATTCAGAAAGTAATTCTTTATCCAAGTCATCAATGGTGGCATCCCAATCAAGTTCATCTTCGTAATGACGTGTGATTTTTGCGTATTCGAGATTACGAAGGTCATCTCCACGCAACTCTTTAGTACGATCTCCGATTCTAAGAAAAGTACAGTCATTGGAAGTACGCACGATTTGGTCGATACTTTCTTGTATTTGGAATAAGAGTAATCTATCAGGTTGACCTGTTTCATTGACAATATTTAGAAATTCTTCTGTGTACATTGGCATTGGATGGCAAAAATCTTTAGGGACATTAACCAAAGAATTAATTTCTTCTTCTCCCGCGAAACTAATGCCTTCAACAGTGCCATTATCACTAATACCAATAACAAGCGTTCCTCCACCGGCATTAGCAAAAGCTGAAACATGCGTGGCTAAGTCGAGGGACGAATTTTGGCGGACTTTCTGTCAAAATATTTATTTTCAGGTTCATTTTTCATATATTCCAAAGTAAGTAACGAATTAATTGCAGATTGTGCGTGCATAAAAATCTTCCTTTATTTAATATCAAATCTACAAGATAATTCTACTTTGGCAAAAAATTCCCTTTAATCAAAAAAAAGTACATCAGCAAGACGTTTAGCTCCACTGAGGTACTTTTACTATTTATCAAAAAGCTTTTGAGTTCAGGACATTTTAATATAAAATTACTTAATGTCAAAAGCACTATAAACACTGGTAATCTATGAGAAAAATTAAACTTTCCCAACATTATAATACTCATTTATGCCACCAAAAGAATACTGATATAAGGAACGATATTATTGGAATGTGAGACCTTCTCGAAAAAACGAACAGAAAAAAGGAACGCATAAACAACTGAAGAAATTTTCTGCAACAGCATTGTCATAAAGTACTTACAGAATAAATCTAAATTGTTGTTGGAATTTTTATCAACAGGATTAAAGTGCAAAGAGAATCTGTACTTGCGCCAATTTTTAGCATTTATTTTTTGTCCGTCAAAACGAGAAAGGTCGCAGAGCGTCCAGCATACAAATATTTCAAACGAGCTGTAAAACCTCTCAAGGGCGAAAATGTGGCATCTTTTGAAAGACGCTATGAACATAGTGTCCCTAAAGATAAAAAGTAGCACGATAAAAATTTCTTATTACAAATTCGCGCCGAATTTTCTGATATTCAAAATAAAGTATTATCAAAGTACGGAAAAACTATTCGAGTAGATCATGGAACACTTGACGCGCAACAACAGGAGGCAACAAAAAATGGCGATTCTTTCCGTTCAAAATTAAATTTGAGAGTTCCGGAAGAATACGTAGGAATCCAAAAATCACATTCCAACATTTATTTGTCGTTGATTTAAAGAAAAACTGGGAAAAAAACTTTCAGCACCTTCATTCTTTTTTCCAAGAAGATATAAATCAAACCGCCCGTAAAGAATATGAAGTGCGGGAAATGGTAACGCAAGCGGAACTAGCCGCTCGTAGTTTTCCCTCAATTTTCACAGATGACGTAGCAAAACTGAATGACTTGAAACGAAAATTTACAACTACGCGGCAAAGTATAGAAAAGGCGCAAGCAGAATATCTTTCGCCCAGTGAGTTAAAAACTCTCCAATCATTCAAAGAATTTTTGCGGCAGATATATCATCTGGAAAACTTGCAGAAGGATCTAAAACGCCCGCCAGATTCTCAAGTCAAAAATCTTGAGGCGTACAATGAAATTACAGGCGCAATAATTCAAAAAATTGCAACAATCAGAAAAATTTTAAATCCTTTAGAAATTCAAAAAATAGAGGAAAAATTACAAAATCCTTGCACTTGCAAAAATATTGCACTTGTGGCACATCAGCATTTTCTTTCCAATCTTCAAATTTTGGAAGAAATGCAAAAGATCAGTGAAAATATTTTGAAGTATTACTACACTTTGGAAGAAGATACCAAGCCAATTCAAGTTACTTTTTCTCTCGACGACCTCAAGGATAATTTGCGCCAACAATACTAATCCTTGAAATCGCAACAAAAAATATTTGAAAACAGATTGGCGGAGTTGAGGCAGAAAGTAATAAAACCGAGTCGAGCTTTGCTTATCGCTAAAAATATTTTTTCAAGGGCAATCTTAAAAAGTTAAAAGCCGAAAAATTAAAATATGCAAAAGCAAGTAAAAAATTTACTTCGGATTTTAATTTCTACCAAGAACAAAAATTTAAATTCGATAACACAAACGGAGAAAGTTTAGCTGAAAAATTTCAACAGGCTTACTATCTAACGAAGACTAAAATTGAATTAGAACATCGGCGAGAAAAATTAAATACGTGGAAAACAAAATTGGAAGATGAATACAATCGCCTTGAAAATCTTTGCGCATTGGAGGACGCAAAACAAAAAAATAGCAATTACCGCTGTTTACATTCTGCGTAAAAATCTTCCACTCTCTCAAAACTTTGAAAAGAGAAACAGTAACTTGCAATCATTAAGTAAAATTTGACACTCATCAAAATTTGCCTTAATTTCCTTTCAAATTATTCGACAAAGAAAAATTATTGTTATCGAGTTATTGATTCGGCGAATTTGTCAAAGAAAATATTGAGAAACAAAAATTTGGCAGTTGCACTTATTGCAGACGCTTTATTTTAATTTTGCAAGCGGAAGTTCGACTAAAAAAAATTCGCCACTCGATAAACTTCATTGAACCTGCGGTTTGATTTTTGTAAGAAAATCTAACTTTTATTTGAATTGTATGCTCTTGAAAATTATCGTCTTTTGGATAATAATCATATTATGAATAATTTATTAATACTTCAAGTTATTGTTGAAAAGCCTACTTATCTTAAAGCGATGCAAGATTTTTGGGATACTGAAACGCAGATTGAATTTAAAAATTATATTAGAGT
>CALGGV010000070.1 GCA_937915725.1 uncultured Selenomonadales bacterium | reverse complement strand
AGTTTAACGGCAAAGGACGGCTGATAATGGAAAAAATTTACACGCCGCAAAAGGAAGATTTTGAATTTGTCGAAGGGCGAAATTTGGAAGTTGATACAAATTTTGCGTCACAGGGATATTGGCGCGGAGTTTTTGTTCACTTCACGAAAAATAAATTTGCAATTACGGGCGTTTTTCTTGTTGCAGTGATAATGATTTTTGCGATATTTGCGCCGGTTTTCAGTTCCTACGCTTACGACGAAATTATTTCTGTAACTGATGAAGGCGGCAAAGAAATTGTTGCAAAGGCTTTATCGCCGCAATTTGCCGGTAGCGCAGAAAATTTATTTGCAGATAAAACTTTTATTTTCGGTACAGATGATGTTGGGCGGGATTTATGGACGCGCACGTGGCAAGGCGCAAGAGTTTCACTGATAATTGCATTCGTGGCGATTTTTATTGATATGCTCATTGGTACAAGTTACGGCTTAATTTCCGGCTTTTTCGGCGGCACGGTTGATAATATTCTTCAAAGATTTATAGAAATTGCGGGCAGTATTCCAACGCTTGTTATAATTTCGATTCTTGCAATTTTTATGGACAAAGGAATTGGCTTAGTTATCGCATCACTTTTGATAACTGAATGGATTGGAATGAGTAAAATTGCGCGCGCAGAATGTTTAAAGTTGAAAGAACGTGAATATGTTTTGGCAAGTCGAACTTTAGGCGCGGGAAGTTTCCACATAATTTTTACTCAAATTTTGCCAAATACAATCGGACCAATAATAACTCAAGTAATGTTTTCAATACCGGTTGCAATTTTTACGGAGGCTTTTTTAAGTTTTGTCGGCGTAGGAATAGTTCTGCCGCAATGTTCAATAGGTTCACTGATTGAGGCAGGATTTGGCAACATTACAATTTTACCCTATCAAATTTTGCCGCCAATTACAGTTTTGGCAATTTTAATGTTGGGCTTTAATTTAATTGGCGACGGATTCAGAGAGGCACTTGCTCCAAAATTGGAAGATATGTAATTTAGAGGCTATAAAACGCCTAAAAAATCTTTTGGTAAAGTTTTATTAAAAATGTTTCAGAGGCGGCTAAAAATTGATTTAAACGCCCATTAAAACGATTTTAGCGGTAACCATAAAAAATTTAGTTAAAAATAAAATCTTGACAAGTTCGCCCATAAATCGTAATATTACAAAAAAATTGAATATTGATTGAATTGGGTGTTGAAAAACTCAATAAGGAATCCGGTACAAGCCGGAGCGGTCCCGCCACTGTAACAGCGAGCAATTCTGCAATTATGTCATTGAGCGTAAGCTTGAGAAGGCGCAGAGGAGCTAAGACCTGGAGCCAGGAGAATTGCCCAATTAACAATCACCGTTTGACCTGCGAGCGACAGGAAGGGGATTTTATGGGCGAAATGTTTTTTCGTTTGTATTTATCCCGTGTTGCTTGCAATTCGGGTTTTTTTAATTTTGACTTCCTGCGAAATTTCGCAAGAATATATTTGCTCATACATTTCAAATTAAAGGCGGCGCAAAATTTTTAGCGTCGTTTTTTCTATGGAAAAAAATAGGGATTAGAATTTTCCTCTAACCACTAAAACTTGATTTTTAAAATTATTTAACTGTCAAATATAGGCGGAAACAATTTTAACGGCGTTATCGTAATTTGTAACGTCATTTATATTTGATTTAAAGACGGCGCAAAATTTTTAGCGTCGTTTTTTCTATTGAAAAAAATAGGATTAGAATTTTCCTCTAACCATTAAAACTTGATTTTTAAAATTATTTAGCCGCCAAATATAGGCGGGAACAATTTTAACACTGTTATCTTAATTTGTAACGTCATTTATATTTGATTTAAAGGCGGCGCAAAATTTTTAGCGTCGTTTTTTCTATTGAAAAAAATAGGGATTAGAATTTTCCTCTAACCACTAAAACTTGATTTTTAAAAATTATTTAGCCGCCAAATATAGGCGGGAATAATTTTAACGCCGTTATCGTAATTTGCAACGTCATTGATATTTGATTTAAAGACGGTGCAAAATTTTTAGCGTTGTTTTTTCTATTGAAAAAAAATAGGGATTAGAATTTTTCCCTAATCCCTAAAGCTTGATTTTTTAAAAATTATTTAGCCGCCAAAGAATTTACATTAGTTTGATCAATAATCATCGGAGTGCAAAGATACGCCGGAACAATTTTAACGCCGTTATCGTAATTTGTAACGTCATTGATATCCGGTTGAGTTCCTTCAACAACGGCTTTGATCATACGAACGCATTTAGCCGTTAAAACGTCAGGGTCTTTAGCGATTGTGAAAGTTTGCTTGCCTTCTTTGATACGTTGAAACGCGGCAGGGTCTCCGTCAAGCCCGGAAATTACCGGATAAGATTTACCGGCTTTTTCAATTTCGTCAAGAATTACGCCTGCAATATCGTCATTCGGACTAAGTACAACATTCAAAGTTTCGCTTGTATAATATCTGTTGAGAAGTTCTTGAATACGCGGGCGGGCGTTTGCAGAATTCCAATCTGCAACTGCAACTTGTTCAAAAGTATTTTGTCCGGAGCGGCAAACAAGCTGTCCGTTTCTGAAATAGGGCTCTAAAATTTTCATGGTGTTTGCAAAGAAAATGTGGGCGTTTTTGTCACTTGGACCGCCGGCGAAAAGTTCAATATTGTAAGGTCCGCCGCCGTTTTTCAGATTCAACGCCGCCTCTATATATTCGCCCATACCGTCGCCAATAGCTCCATTGTCAAAACTTGCGTAATAACTTACGGCGTCAGTATTTAAAAGTATTCTGTCAAATGCTATAACCGGAATATTTTTCTTTTGCGCGTCTTGCAAAACGTCAACAAACGCTTCAGAGTCAATCGCCCCAATTACGATACAATTTGGATTTTTGGTAATAACAGATTTAACTTGTTGCTGTTGTTCTTCGACTGTGGCTGAAAATTGAACATCGACAGTAAAGCCTTCATCTTCAAGGAGTTTTTTTAGTGAATCGCCGTTACGTTGCCAACTTGAAGTTGTATTTGGGAAACAAACTGCAACGGTTTTAGTTTCCTGCGTTGCACCGGAGCCGCAGCCGCTTAAAACTGCACTGAAAATTAAAAGCAACGTCAAGCAGAAAATTTTTGCATATTTCAATTAAAACACCTGCTTTCAGATTTTAAATTTGGCGGCAGAAGTGGTAAGTTCTTCCGCAAGTTCAGAAAGTTTTTTACTTGCACTGGCAACTTCATCAATCGAGGCGGATTGTTCTTCGGTAGCCGCGCTTACTGATTCAGTTTCCATACTTACATTTTTGGCAGAGTTATTAAGTTCGTCCATAGCCTCAACCAATTTATCGACGCGGGCGGAGGCATCGCGGGCGTTGCGTTGAATTTGCTCGGCGTCTTTTGTAAGTTTAACAATAGCATCTGTAATATTTTGGAAAGAATCGCCCGCCGCGGCAACTACAACTTTTCCACTTTCAACTTCGGCGTTACCTTGTTCCATTTGTTTAAGTGCTTGTTCCATTTCAGTTTGAATGGTACTGATTAAGCCGCCAATTTGTGATGCGGCACTGCTTGAACTTTCGGCAAGTTTGCGAACTTCATCAGCAACAACGGCAAAACCGCGCCCTGCTGACCCTGCGCGCGCCGCCTCAATCGCCGCGTTAAGTGCCAAAAGATTTGTTTGTTCGGCAATTCCGGCGATTGTTGCGCTGATATTTCCAATTTGTGTTGAACGTTCGGCAAGTTGTTTAATAACTTCAGCAGATTTTTCAACGCTTTTTGCAACGGCGGACATTTGATTAACTGCGCCATTAACTGCCGTGCGTCCGGTGTTTGCAATATCTTCGACATTTTGCGCACTGCGTACGGAGGAATTTGCTTTACTTTCAAAATTCTGCAAAAGTTCAGCAAAGGCTTTAATATCGTCGGTAGATTGTTCAACGGCTGTTCCTTGCTTGCTGGCGTTTTCAGCAACGTTGCCGATAGATACTGCTACTTGTTGAGTTGCCAACGCACTTTGGCTGGCGTTTTCATTTAACTGCGCGGCGAAAGTTGAGGCGTCTTCTGCATTATGTTGAATATTTGATACAAGGGCGCGTAATTTTTTTATTGTATCTGCAAAAATTGAAGTTAATTGCCCAAATTCGTCATCACTGGTTGCCTTTGCCTCGACAGTTAAATTACCTGCCGCCATTTCCCGTGAAACATCTGAAAGATATGAAATTGAATTAAGAATTGTGCGGCTTAACGCTATAGCCATAAAAATTGAAAATACTACAACTGCAATAATTGTAATAATCAAAATCATTCGCGTTTGTTGGTAGCGACTTTCAGAATCTACAACTTCAGCATGAATAAAATCTTTGCGGTTATCTAAAATTTTGCTAAGTTTTGCTTGAATGTAGTTATACCTGTCATTTGAACTTTCCAAAATTCGTGCAGCCTCACGAGTATTGCCTTGTTTTGCTAAATCGACTACTTGGGCAGAATTTTCTTTGTATTGCGTCCACATATTGCGCATATCAGCAAATTCATTGGCAACCGCCCCTTCAAGACTTGGCTGAATAAAATCAAAAGTAATATCAATTTGATCTGAAAGTTTTTTGTTAGATTGGGCGGCATAAATTCTGCCGGGTAAAGTTGTGGCGTCAATAACGGCAAATTCGCCTTGCCTATAATCGCTCATTGAGTGTCCGGATTCTGAAGTTGAAATGACGCCCTGCAAATGTTGCGTGGCGATTCTCAACGCGCCGTCATTAATTGAAGAAAGTCCAATCATTGAATAGACGCCGCTACCAATAAACGCCACTATCAGCAAAATGAACACAAAAAATAATTTCTCTCGAATTGTCATCGAGTGTTTCATATTAAAACCTCCTTTGGTCTTTTTTAGGAAAAATTTCCCGTT
This sequence comes from uncultured Selenomonadales bacterium, assembly GCA_937915725.1. Taxonomy (GTDB): domain Bacteria; phylum Bacillota; class Negativicutes; order Selenomonadales; family Selenomonadaceae; genus Quinella. The sequence continues at coordinate 3,323 of CALGGV010000070.1, read as the reverse complement.
CCTAGAGACTGGCAGCAAATTTATTTTCTAGTTGGATTTTTTTTATTAACCGGCAGTAAATTCCTTTCTAATTTAAGATTTTCAAAATTTGCCAACAGCTCCTAGTTCTTAATTCCTATTTTCATTATTTTTGATTTTTTTCCTGCTTATTTTTTTAAAAATAATTGTTTGGCGGCAGATTTAATCCAATTACTGTGCCACGCAATATGAAAAATTATTCCAACTGCCATAATGTAACCGCTGTAAATATGAAAATTTCTCACAAGATGTCTAATTTCAAAATCGCCGCTCGGCAGTAAGTGAAAATCCAGCATAATCCCTGTTACAATGCAAATTAATCCACTTACAAAAAGTATCAAGTCTAAGAAAAAATTTTTTCTCATAAAATTTCGCCCCCATAAAAAAAGGATTAGAAAATTTAAAAATTCCCTAATCCTTGAAATTTATTTAGGAAAAGCAATACCGGTAAGCGCGTCAAGCGTTGGAGTACCGCTGTAATTTTGGTAACTTGTATCTGAAACTAAAACTTTTCTGATATAAATTTTTTCGCCGCCGCTGAAGTAACTGCTTGCCGCGTGAATAATAATTGGCTTGCCGTTATCGTCATTGCCGAGTTTCATCATAACGTGTCCCGGTTTGAAAAGTAATGCACCGGTTGGAGCGCGTCTGACAATATCCAAACGTTCAGAATAAGTTACATTATTGAAGACGGCGAAAATTGGCATACAGCCTTCTTGCCTGTCGGCGTCACGCGGGATATTAATTCCCATTGCGCGGTAAACATTTTGCACAAATGAGGAACAATCAACGCTGTTATCTAAGCCGCCCCAGCCGTAAACGTCGCCCAAAAATTTAAAGCTCAATTCAATAAAATTATTCGTCGTGCAAGGCAGAAAATCTGCGCTAACATTTTCATCATTTAAAATTTTTGCTGAAACTTCTTTGAGTTCGTAATTTTCGATAATTGGAAGTCGCGCAGTCCAAGAATTATTTTCAAGTTCTGAACTTTGCAACGGAATTTTTGCGCCCATTTGAAAACGAATAACTTTGCCGTTGACATTGACGAATTTTTTATTGTTAATGACTACAACAAAATTTTCAGGTTCAACATAAGTAAGCCACGTTTCACGGTCTGTAAACGCTAAAGAATTTTTGCTAATCCAGCCGAAATAGTATCTTGCTTGAACGAAAGAAAATTTGCCGTCGCTACTTTCCCATAAAACTGCAACCGGTTCAGCAGGATCTAACGCCGTACCTTGAATTGAATCGTATTTATCGCCGGTTAAACCTTGCGGCAAAAGGCGAATATTAACGCGCTCGGTTGTTACAGCGTAGCGAATGTCAACATCATAATTCAGCGCGCTTAAATTTCTGTTAGCCATAACCGACCCACTGCCGACTAAATTTACGTCTTTTGAAATTTTTTCAATTCTTTGCCTTAAATCTGCCGCCGAAATTGTTTCAGGGTAATTCGCTAAATCTGCGGAGTATTTATCACGTTCCAACATTTCCGCGTTTAATCTTTCAATTTGTTTTTGATTAAGCATTAATTCATCGCCGTCAACTGCACGATTAATCCAATATTCCGGCGTGGCGCGAGAGTCAGTTATTTCAATTCCGGCGGCGTATGAAGTTTTTGTACTTATAAAAAAAATTAACATTATCAATGTTAGAAAAATTTTCGTTGTCATTATTTTAACTCCTAAATTTTTTTATTAGTAAATGTACTTTCTTTTGCCAAAGCCAAAAAGAAAGTACCAAAGAAAACGCTTTACTCGCCGTCAGGTTTTTCGCGTTAAAATATTCCTAGACTTAGAGCTAGAGTCGCGTTTAATTTCTGTTGCAGTGACTTAAAGTTTACAGGCAAAAACTAAGACGGCGTTGGGCGTTACTACTTAAACTAAAAGCAACTTGCTAAAGGTTTCTGTATTTTTATTTTCCTTAATCCATATTCCTTATTATCTAAATTTTATTTTGCAAAGTGAAATAAGCAACTTCCGGCGGCGTCAACAATCTAAAACAAAACCAACTGCCGCAACCCGAATTTACGTAACAATAACTATCGCCATTTTGATACATTCCACGTGTATATTTGAAAATTTCCAGCAAGTGCAAGCCCCAAATTTGCGCGCCGTGTGTGTGTCCCGTTAAAGTCAAAGGAATATTTTTTGAAGTTGCAACGTCGAAAAATTCAGGGTGATGCGCCAATAAAATTACCGTTGCATTGTAAGGAACGTTTACCAGTGCTCTTTCAAGGTAAGCTCTCATTTGGCTGTAAAAAAGTTCGTCCTGTTGCCCGCGCCCGCCACTTTTCATAACAGGAGCCGCTGGTGGATAATCTACGCCAATAACATACAAATTTGAAGTTACTTTTGCAGATTCATTTACAAGCCAATGAATTTTTGTTTTTGAAAGTTGCTCGGCAATATGATTTATTCCTCTGAAATGTTCATGGTTGCCGTGACAATAATAAATTCCGTATTTGAATTTATCGCAATAGCTGTCAACCAGTTTTATTGCCGTGTCGTTAATTTCCACGTCGTCGAAAATATCGCCCGTTATTGTCAAAATATCCGGCTTAGCGGCGGCTATTCTGTCCAAAAGTTTTTCAAGGCGTTCAATCGAAAAATACGCGCCCAAATGTATATCTGAAATCTGCGCGATTGTGAAATTTTGCAATTCAGGCGGCAGTTTGCTTATTGGAATGTTAAAAAATCTGTCAACAATTTCCATTCGTTCAATTCTGTTTCCGTAAAGTGAAACTGCTAATGACATTGCGGGGTAAACTAAACTGTATTTTAAAGCTTTGCGTCGTTCCGGATTGTAAGGCGTCGGTTTATGAAAAATTCTGTAAATCGTGCGTACAATCAGCGCAATTATCACAAGCCCGCCGCAAATTAACTGCGTCATTAAAAAAACTGTTGCACAACTTCCCCAAATTTCAACCAATGTATCTGAAATATAATCACGCATTAAAAAGCCGATAAAAATTATTAAAATCAGCGTTAAATCAGCAAAAGTTAAAATTTTAAAAACAAATTTTTTATTTTCGCCCGTCCATAAAAAATTGACGCTGATTAATCCCAAACAAAGAATCAACGCCAAAATTCCTGCTGTAAACATTAAAAACATTTTTCAAGCTCCAATTTGAAGTTTTGTAGCAGTAACAACATTTTTCATCAGCATTGCAACCGTTAAAAGTCCTACGCCGCCCGGTACAGGAGTTATTGCGCTTGCAATTTCAACCGCTGCATCAAAGTCAACGTCGCCAACTAATTTTTTCGGCGCAATTCGATTTATTCCAACGTCAATTACAACTGCGC
>CALGGV010000069.1 GCA_937915725.1 uncultured Selenomonadales bacterium | reverse complement strand
GATTTAAGGACTAAGGGCTAAGGAAAAAAATCCCTAGAAATTGTTTACAAATTTTTAAAAATTAACAAGTCGGCATTTCTTTTTTTCAAAAACGGAGTGCGGCGGGAGTCCTGTGTGCGCCAACTGCTTCCTTTGTAAACATACTATAGGAAATTTTTCCATATATATTCGGCGCAAATATCGATTTTTTGGCGGAAAATATCAACGACAAGCGGCTTTCAACTTTCACTGAATATAAAACCATTAAAAAATTTTTGGAGCCGCCTAATTTTCAATTTTATTAGAAAGTTGCTGAGTTATTAAAAATTGAAAAGAAAGAAAATCCGGCTTGTCAATAAAAAATTTGAAAGGAATAAACAAATGGCAGAAAAAATTTGGACAAATTTGCAAATGAATATTAACGGCTTGACGCAGGAAGTTAAATTTTCAAAAAATGCGATTGAAGAAATTTTTAACCCGTTCCTGCGCAAATTGACAGAATTGCAGGGCTTAACCGATAGAAAAATTGTAGCGTACCTTGCCGCGCCGCCCGCCGCCGGTAAAACTACCCTCGCGCAGTTTTTAGAAAAGCTTAGCCGTGAAAATCCAATGTTCACAAATGTACGCGCGTTGGGAATGGACGGCTTTCATTTTGATTCAGAATACCTTAAATCAAATAAAATCCTGCGCGACGGGCAAGAAATTTTAATGAACGATATAAAAGGCGCACCGGAAACTTTCGACGTTGACTCAATGCAAATAAAAATTCGTGAAGTTAGACAAGACGGCACGGACTGGAATATTTATGACAGGCTGATTCATGACGTTGTACACGACGCCTTAAGCGTTGAGGACGATATAATTTTGGTTGAGGGAAATTATTTGTTGCTGGACGAGCCGCGCTGGACAAATATAAGAATTTTGGCTGATTATACAGTTTTTGTAAAAGCCGCGCCGGAACTTTTAACCGAACGTTTAATTTCAAGAAAAATGAATACCGGCTTGACACGTGAACAGGCAGAAAATTTCTACCGTAACAGCGATAGTAAAAATGTGGAGCGCGTGTTAAAAAATTCTGCAATGGCAAATGAAACGTGGCAACTTCAACCCGACGGCGATTACATTAAAATTGACGACGAAGAAGAAGATTTTGACGAAATGATTTTTGAAGATGACGCTGAAAGTTAAAGTTTGCGGAAGTTGCGGCGAATTTGTACAGGGATTTTTTCACGGCGCGCCGATTCTGATAACTTGTCCCATTGAAAAATTTTCAACAGTTACAATTTCAGATGAATTTTTTGGAATTGAAGGCTTGGGCGAAAAATCTTTGGCAATGCTGAAAAAAACTTTGGAATTTTTCAGCGTACCGAAATTTAATTTTGGAATAAGATTAACTTCAGAATTGCCGCGCGGTAAAGGTATGGCGTCAAGTAGTGCAGATTTGGCGGCGGTTGCAAAAGCCGTCGCTTTATCTTTGCAAAAAAATATTTCGGCGGAAAAAATTTCAGAAATGGCGGCGTCAATCGAGCCTACCGACGGGATTTTTTTTAGCGGAGTGGTTGCGATGAATCCGGTTACGGGCGAATTTTTAAAAAATATTTCAGTGCCGGAAAAATTTAACATTGCAATTTTTGACTACGGCGGCGAAGTTGACACGCTGAAATTTAATCGCCGCAGTAATTTTCAAATTTCAAAGTTGGAAGATATTTTAAATTTTGAACTTGTTGAAAAATCCGCACTTGCCAATCAAGAAATTTTGTACAAAAAATCTTTAGCTGAAATAATTTCTTTTGCAAAAAATTTGGGCGCGGTTACGGTAAATGTTGCACATTCCGGAACCGTTATTGGAATTTTTTTTCACAATGACGATAAAAATATTGACGCCAAAATTTCAGAAATTGCGTGGCGTTTCGACTTCATAAAATTTTTGACGAAAACCAGATTAGGGATTAGGAAAAAAAACTAGTCTTTAAAAAAGCGGGGGAATTTATGCAAAAATTTGAACACGGCGGGCAAATTTACAACGCCGACGGCACAGCGGGCGATTGGTTAGACTTCAGCGCAAATATTAACCCGCTTGGCGTTTCTGAAAAAGTTCGTGCGGCGATAATTGAAAATATCGACGGCGTTAAAAATTATCCCGACCCAAATGCAACCGAATTAAAAGCCGCAATTTCTCAACGCTACAAAGTTTCGGCTGAAAATTTAGTTTTAGTAAACGGCGCGGCTGAATTTTTTTATTTGTACTTGAATGTTACACGCCCGCGCAAAATTTTAATCCCCGTACCGAGTTTTTCTGAATATGAACGCGCCGCCCGCGCAATTAACGCCGAAATTGAATACATTTTTACACGCGCCGAAGAAAATTTTCAGCTTAATCTCGCGCAGGACTTTTCGGCGGATTTAATAATTTTGGGACGCCCCAACAATCCTACCGGTAATTTAATTTCAATCGATAATCTTAAAAAAATTTCCAACGCCAAAATTTTGCTTGATGAATCTTTTATAGATTTTTTGGAAGTTGAATCTGCGCGAAAATTAGTTTCAGAAAAAATAACGGTTGTACAATCTTTGACAAAAATTTTTGCAATACCCGGCTTAAGATTAGGATTTGCAGTCGTAGAAAAAAAATTAGCCGCAAAATTAAACGCGGCAAAAGATGTTTGGAATGTAAATTTTTTGGCGCAAAAGGCGGGCGTGGCGGCGTTATCTGACGAAAAATTTTTTGTCGATACAAGAAATTGGCTTAAATCTGAACAAAAATTTTTTATCGAACGGCTGAAAAAAATCCCCAACTTAGAATTTTTTGAGCCTACAGCAAATTTTGTACTGCTGAAATTTGAAACGCCGGAATTTGCAAAATCAGTACTAAAAAAATTGCGGCTGAAAAAAATCTTGTTGAGGAATTGTGAAAATTTCGTAGGATTAGACGGACGATTTTTACGCTGTGCAATTCGTTCACGTGAAGAAAATTTAAAATTGTTTGACGCCTTAGAAAATATCTAGGGCTTTTTTTTTAAAAGTTTTGGGATATAACAATTCGGCTTTTCTTTACAAGAAAGAATCTTTCGCCCTGCAAGCAAAAACGGAGTGCGGCGGGCGTCCTTTGCGCCTTTTAATCTTCAATTTGTAAACATGCTCCAGGGCTTTTTTTATTTAAAATTTCTTTGCTTAAAAATTTCGTACATTAAAACCGCGCCGGCAACCGATGCATTGAGAGAATTAATTTTGCCGACCATTGGAATTTTTACCAGTAAATCGCAATTTTCCCGCGTCAATCGCCGAATACCTTTGCCCTCATTTCCGATAACTAAAACTATTCCGCCGCTTAAATCTGCACTAAAAATATTTTCGCCGTCCATATCGCCGCCAACAACTTTTAAACCTTCCTCGCGCAGATTTTTTAAAGTTTGTGCAACGTTTGTAACCTGAGCGACTTTGACATATTCCATTGCACCGGCTGAAGTTTTTGCAACGGTTGAATTTAATGAAACACTGCGCCTTTTTGGAATGATAACGCCGTGAACTCCAACAGCGTCCGCCGTGCGTAAAATTGCGCCGAAATTGTGCGGGTCTTCCAATTCGTCCAGCAAAACTATAAAAGGCGGCTGATTTTTTGACGCGGCAATTTCCAAAATTTCTTCAACGCCGGAATATTGAATTGCGGCAACCTGTGCAATAATTCCTTGATGACGTTCGCCGCCGCAAATTTTATCCAGTTTTTGACGCTCCACAAATTCCACGATAATTTTTGCCTCGTTTGCAAGGGCAAGAATTTTTTTTATTGAGCCGTCATTACTGCCCTTCGCCACCAAAATTTTATTGACACTTCGACCGGCTTTTAAAGTTTCTGTAACTGCGTTTCTTCCAATAACTAAATCTTCATTCGTCAAGAAAATTTCTCCTTTCAGTCGAAATTAGGCAAAAGGCAGAAGACAAAAGGCAAGAGTTTTTTTTCTGCTGCCTCTTGCCTCTTGCCTAGAATTTGTGATTAATTCCTAAAGAAACGCCCATAGTATTGTAGCCGGGGTTGTGTTTTTTGAGACCGTTAGAAAAATGGCTAACGTACCAACCCACAGTGAAAGAATTTTCATCTTTATATTTCCACGTGAAACTAGGACCGGTGCGCCACAAAAAACCGTAAGCGCGCCCGTCATAAGGATGAGCCTTGTTGTAAAACATTAAACTGCCGCCAATATCCCAATTTGCATAAAGTTTGCCGGAAATATTTCTGTCCCAGCGTAACATTGCCGCCGGACCAATTCCAACGCCGCGACTATCGTGAAAAATTCCGGAATATTTGGGATTAGTATAACCTGTGGCGCGTGTGAAAGTAAAGCCGCGATAAAAACTCAAGGCGCGGTGTTCGTGCATTTTCTGCAAAACGTGAACGTTGTAATTATCAACATGCCTATCGCCTTTCAAATTTCCTTTCAGGTATTCAAGTTGCAGTTCCCAATTTTTTTTAACGTCGCTACCTTGATTTTCGGCGTTTGCAGTTGAAATATTTCCGCCGATTAACAAAATTGCAAGCCCCAAAATTAAATTTTTCATTTAAAAAATTCCTTCCTCAATTAAAACCAATTCGCAAATTTCCTCAAGCCGCGCAAAATTTTTAGTCAAAAATAATTCGCCGAGTAAAGCCTCAAAGCCTGTACTTGCGTGATATTCTTGTACAGTTGCAACGCGGGGCGCGTGACTTTTTGCATTTCTGCCGCGTCGAAAAATATCTTTTTCTTCGTCAGTCAAATATTTTTCAATTTTTTTGTAAGCGTCGGCTTGAAAAGTTGCAGAAACAATTTCCGCGCTTAAAGCGTGAAGTTTATCAATTTTTTTAGTTTTTTGTAAAAGGCGCGTCCTAACGTACAAATGAAAATATGCATCGCCAATATAAGCCGTAACCAGCGGCGAAAGACTGCGCCTATCATCAGTTGTTATTTCATCTAAATATTTCAAAATCCCAATCCTTAATCCCTAGTCCTTAGCCCTTAATCCTTAGTCCCTAAACTCCATTTTACACCCTGTGGCGTATCTTCCAAAATTATTCCGGCAGATTTTAAATCTTCACGAATTTTATCGGCAACCGCCCAATTTTTATTTTTGCGGGCGTCTTGACGAATTGAAATTATTATATTCATCAAGTTGTCAACAATTTCAGAACCTAAATTATTTTCCTCAGCCTCAATATTTTCAAAAATTCCAATGGTTGACGCCATATCAGTAAAAATTTCAGAAACGCGCATAATCATAAAAGCGTCAGTGCCACGCGGCGCAATTTTTCCGCTGATATAATCGTTGTAGTAAGAATTTATATCTTTTGAAAGTTCAAACATATAACTAATCGCAAGCGCAGTATTAAAATCATCGTTCATTGCGTCATCAAAGGCAGACATTAAACGCTCTGCGCCTTCAACTAAGCCGCCCGCCTGTGACATTGTTAAAAGCGCGGTTTTATTGTCTTTGATAAATTCATTAGTTTCAATTTTTTTGACTAGTTCGTGTAAATTTTTGTACGCGGTTTTAAGGCGGTTGTAAGAAATTTGAGTTTCTTTAATTCTTTCTTCGCTGAAATCTAAGGGGCTGCGATAATGAGTTTGCAACAGGAAAAATCTTACAACTTCGCCGGGATATTTTTTGAGAATATCTTCGACAGTGAAAAAATTTCCTGCAGATTTACTCATTTTTGAATTGTCGATAGTGATAAAGCCGTTGTGTAACCAATATTGAGCAAAGGCGTTATCGTCGCCAATAGCCGCGCAGGATTGAGCAATTTCGTTTTCGTGGTGTGGAAAAATTAAATCTGCGCCGCCGCCGTGAAAGTCGAATTTTTCGCCCAAATATTTTAAAGACATTGCAGAGCATTCAATGTGCCAGCCGGGTCTTCCCTTACCAAAAGGACTATCCCACGCGGGCTCGCCGGGTTTAGCCGCCTTCCAAAGTGCAAAATCCATTGGGTGTTTTTTTCTGTCGTCAACTTCGACACGTGCGCCGGCTTGCATATCTTCCAAACTGCGCCCGCTTAATCTGCCATAATTTTTAATTTTTTCAACGCTGTAAAAAACGTCGCCATTTGACAATTTGTAAGCATAACCTTTTTCAAGGAGAGTTTCAACCATTTTTATAATATCCGGCATTGTGTCAGAAACTTTTGGATAAATATCGGCGTGTTGAATATTCAGCGCGTCCATTGAATGAAAATAAATTTCTATATTTCTGTCGGCAATTTCTTTCCACGTTACGCCTTCAGCGTTTGCCGTACGAATAATTTTATCATCAATATCTGTAAAATTTTGAACATAGCGCACTTTGTAGCCGAGCCGTGAAAAATATCTGCGTATAACGTCCCACGTTACAAAAGGGCGGGCGTTGCCAATGTGCGGCGCGTTGTAGGGCGTAACTCCGCAGCAATAAATACTTATTTCGCCGTCTTTCAAAGGTTTAAAAATTTCCTTGCGTTTTGTCATTGTATTGTAAACTTGAATCATTTTTTCAGCCTCCAAATTTTTTTTATCTATAAAATCAAGAATTTCTTCGGGCGTGCAAATTTTAACTTCGCCTTGAGAAAAACCTTTCATATTGCGCGTAATAACGGCGTCCATTCCGTTTGATAACGCCACTGAATATTGTACCGCGTCCTCAAAATCTTTCCAATTTAAATCAAAGGCGTACTGAATATTTTTGCCGGATACGGGGGCAATTTTGATAACCTTTAAAATTTACTCAAGCAACGCACGAACTTTTTCACGATTTTTCAAGCTGCGGTAAGCAATATAATAAATATCTGTCACGGCAGACGCCGAAATATAGCCGTTAATGCCGTTATCGTTATTTTTGTCTGCAAGGTCAAAAATTTTTTCAGCCGATTTCCAAAAAGGTTCACGTTTTAACATACGGTCTAAAACAACGTTACTATCAATTAAAAGGTCCATATTTTGCCTCCAGTCTCTCCATACGATAATCCTCAAGCGTCATATTTGGGTCAAAATTTGGACTGTTGCGAACTTCAGCCATAATTTCATCAATTTTGCGCCAAGCTTCTTTGCGTTCTTCACGCGTTAAAGGTTTTTCTTTTTCAGCTGCAGGACTTATCATAATTTCTACCGGCTGATTGTCAGGATAATTCGGCAAATTAATAATGCCTTTTAAATCTTTTGCCAACATTTTTTTACGAACATTAAGCAACATTTTTTTTGAAGTAGTCATTTTAATTTCTCCTTTGATTTTGAATCAGAATCTTCAACAATAACTTCAAGTGCTGAAGTGCGCCGCGCCTCCATAGAAATTTCAGCCTTTGCTGCCGACAATTCTATTTCCAATTCTTGGACTCTTTCTTCAAGCCGCTGAATTTGTCTAAGCGCAATTTCTATCATTTCACGTTCAGGGTCGGGCAATTCATTATGACATAAATCAACGTCAATTTCTTCGCAAATTTCGCTGTAAATTTTTGGGTCGTCAACATTCAAGCCGCGTTTTTTGCAATGTTCAAGCCACGCCTTTTTGAATTCTTCTTCGTTGTGAACTCTTACGCCGTGCAAAACTACAACACGACCTGGAATTCCAACAACCGTTGCGTAGGGCGGGACTTCCTTTAAAACTACACTACCCGCGCCAATTTTCGCATGGTCTCCAACTTTGAAGGAGCCCAAAACTTTTGCGCCGGTTGCAATTACAACATTATTACCAATAGTTGGATGACGTTTGCCTTTTTCCTTGCCGGTGCCGCCCAAAGTTACGCCTTGATACAGTGTAACATTTCTGCCAATTTCCGCTGTTTCGCCTATAACAATTCCCGTTCCGTGATCAATAAAAAGCCCGTCGCCGATTGTTGCGCCGGGGTGTATTTCAATTCCTGTTAAAAATCTGCAAAAATTTGAAATAAGCCGCGCAGAAACAATCCAGCCGCGCTTAAAAAGGGCGTGCGAAATTCTATGCAACCAAATTGCATGCAACCCCGAATAACAAAAAATTACTTCAAGCGTACTTTTGGCGGCAGGGTCTCTTTCAAAAATTACGCGAATATCTTTTTTGAGGCGCGCAAAAAATTTCATTAAAAAAATCTACCTTTCAACAGCGCAAATTGCAACATTTTAATTCCAATAAAAAACTTAAAAAATTTACGCAGAAACAATCCACCCGCGCTTAAAAATTGCATGCAAGCTCGAATAACAAAAAATTATTTCAAGTGAACTTTTGGCGGCAGGGTCTCTTTCAAAAATTACGCGAATATCTTTTTTGAGGCGC